>NZ_KV812116.1:97668-101162 GCF_001813335.1 Neisseria sp. HMSC055H02
GTCCTGATTTAAATTTAATCCACTATATTGGCAGGGTTTGTGTCGTTTGATTGCTGTTATTTTAATACTTTTTGCTTTGGCCGGCAGGCCGTATTTCCAATAAACAAAAAAAAGGTCGTCTGAAAACCTAGAAACAAGGTTTTCAGACGACCTTTCGTTTAGCCTGACTGGAAATGCGGATTACAGGCTGTAATACATTTCAAATTCCAACGGGTGCGGCGCCATGCGGATGCGGCGTACGTCTTCTTCTTTGAAGGCGATGTAGCTGTCGATCCAGTCTTTGCTGAACACGCCGCCGCGCAGCAGGAATTCGTGGTCGGCTTTGAGGGCGGCGAGGGCTTCTTCCAAAGAGGCGCAGACGGTTGGGACGAGTGCGTCTTCTTCCGGCGGCAGGTCGTAGAGGTTTTTATCGGCCGGGTCGCCCGGGTGGATTTTGTTTTGGATGCCGTCCAAACCCGCCATCAGCAGGGCGGCGAACGCCAAGTATGGGTTGGCGGTCGGGTCGGGGAAACGCGCTTCGATGCGGCGTGCCTTGCTGCTGTTCACGGACGGGATGCGGATGGATGCGGAACGGTTTTTGGCAGAGTAGGCGAGCTTGGTCGGCGCTTCAAAGTGCGGTACGAGGCGTTTGTAGGAGTTGGTGGACGGATTGGTAATCGCGTTCAGGGCTTTGGCGTGTTTGATGATGCCGCCGATGTAGTAGAGGGCGGTGTCGCTCAAGCCGGCATAGCCGTCGCCTGCGAACAGGTTTTGACCGTCTTTCCAGATGGATTGGTGGACGTGCATGCCGCTGCCGTTGTCGCCCATGATGGGTTTAGGCATGAAGGTGGCGGTTTTGCCGAAGTTGTGGGCAACGTTTTGGATGACGTATTTCATGTCTTGGGTTTGGTCGGCGCGTTTGACCAATGTGGCGAAGCGCGTGCCGATTTCCATTTGGCTGCCGGTGCCGACTTCGGCGTGGTGGACTTCGACTTCGATGCCGAGTTCTTCCAAAATGTTCACCATGGCAGAGCGCAGGTCTTGTCCGGCATCAATCGGGGCGACGGGGGCGTAGCCGCCTTTGACGGCGGGACGGTGGCCGGTGTTTTGACCGTCCATGTGCAGCCCGCTTGCCCATGCGCCGCTTTCGGACGTGATTTCGTAACGGGTTTTGTGCATATCGGTTTCAAACTCTACGCCGTCGAAGACGAAGAATTCGGGTTCGGGGCCGAAGTAGGCGGTGTCGCCGATGCCGGAGGATTTGAGGTAGGCTTCGGCGCGGCGGGCGATGGAACGCGGGTCGCGGTCGTAGCCTTGACCGTCGGCGGGGTCGATGACGTCGCAGGTAAGGACGACGGTAGTGTCGTCGTAGAAGGGGTCGATGAAGGCAGTCGCAGGGTCGGGGTGCAACTGCATGTCGGATGCCTGAATGCCTTTCCAGCCGCCGATGGACGAGCCGTCAAACGCCTGACCGTTTTCAAACCACTCTTCGGGGTCGTCGAGGACGATGCGGGCGGGGACGGTGAAGTGGTGCTGCTTGCCTTTGGTATCGGTAAAGCGCAAATCTACGAAGCGGGCTTCGCTTTCTTCAATCAGTTTTACTGCGTCTTTGATAGACATTTTCGGCTCCTAAATGGGAAGTAACGGATACGGAATCTCGCGGAAAATCTGCTGCATTTTATCACGCCGAAGGTCGTCTGAAACCGCAAATCCGTTAAATTTCTGACTTGCGGAATATAGTTTCAGACGACCTGATTGTCAACAATCCGATGCGTATTTGGATTTATTGGAAAACAGCGCTGTGAGGCGGCAAAGGCGGTTATAATGGGCGGTCTTTGCATTTGTCCTGCCGGATAGGATTTTTATGAACACTGCTCCCCGTTATGCCGTTTTCGGCAACCCCGTCGCACACAGCAAATCGCCGCAAATCCATCGGCAGTTTGCCTTGCAGGAAGGCGTTGAAATCGAATATGAACGCATTTGCGCCGACATCGGCGGTTTCGCGCAGGCGGTCGAAGCGTTTTTTGCCGACGGCGGGCGCGGGGCGAATGTTACCGTACCGTTCAAGCAGGAAGCGTTTGCCTTGTCGGACGAACATTCCGAACGCGCTTTGGCGGCGGGGGCGGTCAATACGCTGATTTTGCTGGGAAACGGTAAAATACGCGGCGACAATACCGACGGGCTCGGGCTGACGGACGATATTTCAAAGAGGCTGGGCGTAGAGATTTCCGGCAAAACCGTCTTGCTGCTCGGCGCGGGCGGAGCGGTGCGCGGCGTCATTCCTGTATTGAAAGAATACCACCCCGCTCGCATCGTTATCGCCAACCGAACCCATGCCAAAGCAGCGGAAATGGCGGTGCATTTCGATATAGATGCCATCCCTTTGAATGAACTGGAAGGCGGCTTCGACATCATCATCAACGGCACATCCGGCGGCTTAAGCGGACAGCTTCCCGCCGTATCGCCCAAAGTCTTTGAACATTGCACTTTGGCTTACGATATGGTTTACGGCGAAGCGGCAGAGCCGTTTTTAGCGTTTGCCCGCCAATCAGGTGCAAAACAAACCGCCGACGGATTGGGCATGCTGGTCGGACAGGCGGCAGCTTCCTACCGGCTTTGGCGCGGCTTTGCGCCCGATGTCCTGCCCGTCGTCCAATATATGAGAGATTTATAAAATGTTCCGCATCATCAAATGGCTGATTGCCCTGCCTTTGGGCGCATTTATCTTTTTCAACGCTTACGTGTACGGCAACATCATCACTTACCGCGCCGTCGCGCCGAACAAAACCGCCTTCATGGCGATGCGGATGCGGCAGTTTCAAAGCGAAGGCAAAGATGTCGCACTCGATTACCGCTGGGTACCTTACGACCGCATTTCGGTCAACCTGAAAAAAGCCCTGATTGCCTCCGAAGACGCCAAATTCGCCGAACACGGCGGCTTCGACTGGGGCGGCATCCAATACGCCATCAAACGCAACAAACAAAGCGGCGAAGTCAAAGCAGGCGGCTCGACCATCAGCCAACAGCTTGCCAAAAACCTGTTTCTGAACGAAAGCCGCAGCTATATCCGCAAAGGCGAAGAAGCCGCGATTACCGCGATGATGGAAGCCGTTACCGACAAAGACCGCATTTTCGAGCTGTATCTGAACGCCATCGAATGGCACTACGGCGTATTCGGCGCAGAAGCCGCGTCCCAGTATTTTTATAAAAGACCCGCCGCCAACCTGACCAAACAGCAGGCCGCCAAACTCGCCGCCCGCGTCCCTGCGCCGCTGTTTTACGCCGACAATCCAAAAAGCAAACGCCTGCGCAACAAGACCAATATCATCCTGCGCCGCATGGGTTCGGCGGAGCTGCCTGAAAGCGATATGGATTGAGGTCGTCTGAAAATCAGGTGAAGGGGTTTCAGACGACCTTTGTGCAACTGTAACCCTGTTTGCCGTATCACATATATCGCCTATCTTCCCAGTTTTTAATACTTTTTCCGTCATTCCCGCCCCCGCCTGCGCGAGGAC
>NZ_KV812117.1:0-49244 GCF_001813335.1 Neisseria sp. HMSC055H02
AGGTAAAATTCCCGCTGAAACGGAGCTGGATACCGAAGCCCTAATTAAGTTTTTGATGTTGGATAATGTTTCTGAAATTGAAGTGAGCATTAGAAAAGGTTGCATAAGGGCAACACATTTTATAGGCTCAGATAAAAAATTTATCTATGATACAGGGGTTGACGATGAAAATATTCAATGGAAATTGAATATTTTAAGGCTAATTACCCGCATACATGGTGGACGGTAGAGCAGATTATTTACAATGACTAAGATATAGAGGTCGTCTGAAACAGCAATTTCAGACGACCTCTATATGCCGAAGGAAACTGAACGGAAAAAACGCCCGCCGCAGCCCCGTTACCGCCTCTCTAAGATTCGGCAGAAACGTCCCTACGCCCCCAAGAGAAAAACAGACTTAGGCAACTTTTCCGGCACCTTCGGCAGCCTGCAAAATTGCCACGCCTATTTTTCTCTTGCCCCCTACGGCGGGCTTTTTTATTATAGGATCGGTTTGTTGATGAGCATACCGTCATGGATGAAAAGAGAGCTGATGATGGGCGGAGGAGAGGGTTCAGCGGTCTATTTCAATATCCGCGTCCTGCTCTGGGTGTTTGTCCAATGACTGAAGCTGACTGCTGTACAGATTGATTTTAGCCTGTATTTGGTCGGCAGGCGGTAGGTTGGTAATTAGTTTTTCCGCCCCGGCGACCACCTGTTTTTGAAAATCGGAAAGTAGGTGCGAACGTTGTTCCATGTCGGCTTCCAGTGATTTCAGACGACGTGTATTGCGGTGCAGTTCGTGATCGATGGCGGCACTCGGCATCTGTCCTTGATGGATTCGGCTGTCAAAAATCAGTCCTTCGCGGGAATACACTTTGAAAACATTTGCCTTATCTGACAGAAATACGGTATCGGCATTCTTGGGCAGTAGTCCTACGACTAAATCATGATGTTCTTTTGGTGTTGCCCTTGGGGTTTCGCCTGCCTTTTCCATTACCCGATAGCGTTCCAAGGTACTTTGCCAGCTTATTTCCGACGGGGCGGTTTGGATATGGACGGCGGTTTCGTAGCCGTGTTTGTGCATATCGTCCAGCGTTTTCATCGGCGTTTCATCAGTGCGGAATGTACCTTCTACGATGAGGTTGTAACCTTCAGACAATGCTCTTTCGATGACCTGCTCTGTCATTCGTCCCGAAAACTCTGCCGTGTACTTGGGCGCGTCTTTGCCGTATTGTGCTTGGATTGCGTCAAAGTCGGGATGGTAGCGGCGGAACTCGTCGCCATTGGCAACCAGTACATTGCCTTCCAATTCCATATTGATTTTTCGGATCAGATCGGATTTGCCTGCGCCCGGCTGACCGCCCAGGACAAAACCCTTCGGCGCGCTTTCGGGTTTGATCTGATGTTCATCCATCAGGTCGTCCCATATGTTTTCGAATGCTTCTTTTTCCCGTTCGGTACTCATCGATTTTTCCTATCATGCAGAGTATTTCTGATAAATCTGATTGCATTCGGCAACTGTTTTGTCAAAATCAATATCTTTTGGATTGGAGGCATAGAGTTCCCGCCTTAGTGCGACGAGTTTGTGTTGTTCTTCAGTCCTTCCTTCGCTACGCGGGCGGTTGCGTGCAATCATCGCCAAAAGGGAGGCGACCCGTTCGATCAAAGCGTCTTTTTCCATTAATGTAGCCATTGCTTATTTCTTTTCTGATTCTGAAGTTTGGGATATTTTGTGTTTACGCATTACCAGTTTTACCAGCGATACGCTGCATCCGGCGAGTTTTGCAGTTTCCTGTAAGGTGTGGTTCGGGCGGAGGGTAATAATGCGTCCGTGTATTTCCGTATCCGCCTGTCTGCCTTTGTAATGCCCGTTCTTCTTGGCTTCGGCTATGCCTGCCATCTGCCGCCGCCTGCGCTGTTCATAGTCGTCCCGCGCCGTCTGCATGGCGATTTTAAGCAGGATGGCCTGTACGCCGTCCAAAACGATTTTGGCGATTTCGGAATCGGTTTGGATTTGGCTCAGGTCGATAATGCCGGGAATGGACAGAATCGCGCCTTTTTCCCGGATGCGCCCGACCAGTTTTTCCGCTTCTGCCAAAGGAAGGCGGCTGATGCGGTCTATATGTTCGGCGATGATTACGTCGCCTTCTTGCAAGTCTGCAATCAGTTGGTTCAACACAGGTCGGTCGGCACGGATGCCGGAAGCCTTTTCTTTATAGACCCCCGCAATGTAGTAACCTTCAGCCTTGGCTTGTTCGATTAGGGTGTTTTGCCGCTCGAGATTTTGTTCTTCGGTGCTGACACGTTGGTAAATTCTCGCTGCTTTCATTGTCGGCCTCAGTAGTCGATACCGAAAATACAGTTTTGATACAGGAAGGCGGCCACATCGGAATCATCGCCGGAGCGGTAGAAAGCTGAAAGTTTTTCGTTGAACTCAGGCATTTGCAGTTCGGAAATTTCCAAAATACCGCAGCCTTTTTCTATTAACAGCGCGTTGGCAAACAGCGTGGCCGTTCGTTTATTGCCGTCCCAAAAAATTTGCTGCCGCATAAAGGCCAACATGGAGCGGATGGCAGTTTCGGTGGTCGAACGGCTTCGGTTCGCAATTTGACCGAACAGGTTCTGCACTTCAACTTCCGATATGGCGGGCGGGGTATGGCGCGATCCGTCAACTAGGGTAACGCCGACTGTGCCGGTACGAAAATCTCCGGGAGCCAATGAATCTTCCTGGGCAGCGATACTGTTGATTTTTCTTAGCAGTGAAATGTCAACGGGAAAGCCGTCTGAAATATGGCGTATCACATATTGATAGGCGCGTTTCAGGTTTAGGATGGTTTGAATATCGCCCAAAGAGGCAGAGGCAACGTTTTGGCCGTTGAGAATCTGTTCGGTCTGCAACAAAGTTGTCTGACAGTTTTCAAACCGGCTTAGATTGTGGATTTGGACGACCAATACTTTTTTGGCCAAAAAGATATTTTCTTTCAGGCTGAGATTATATTTGTCGGGAAACACTGTTGCTCCTTATACGAGACAAGATGGGTAATTTGAGTATGCTCTAATTGACCAATATTAAATAATAGGGCAATTTGAAATAATATGGACTCAAATTGTCCATTCTGTTTGCCCAACGGGCAACATGATTTGCACAGTTTGACTCATCAAAAAAACAAAAAAGCCCTACGGCCGTACAGATGTCTGTATGACCGTAGGGCTTTTGCTTTATCGTTTAACGAAAGGGGTCGTTGTCTTGTTCAGCATTTGATTGCTTGAAAGAGCGGGTTTCGTGTTGCATTTGAGGTCTGACTTTTTGGTCGTATTCCTGTTGAGCTTTGGTGCTTAGAGGCTGTCCGACCATATCCTTAGCCAGTTTACTGATAAACCGGGCTTCATTTTTGTGTCCCATCTTATACAGTTCTTTGGCGATTAGACCGTATTCGGCCAATATGTAACCGCATGTCTGCATGACTTTCTGAATGTGGGGATGTGTTGGCCGTTCCAAGTTTTTGATGGCTTGGTTCAATTCTTTCAGCCGCTGCTTTTCAATTCGGGGCATTGCGCCGCGTTGTTTCATCGACCATACTATACCGTTTTCGGCTTTGACGGTTTTTCCCCTGTGCTGTCGTTTGGTGGCGGCGCACTCTACGCCTTCCTCATGGAGTTTTTCGGCAAAACGGACGCGCCATTCAAAAAGATCGTTTTTGCGCGGATTGAGACGTTGGCCGTAGGTGTTGTGCATCAGAACGCACAGGTGGACGTGTGGATACTCGGGTTCATCTTCCTTTTCGGATTCGTGGTGCAGGGCGAAGACGTATTGATGGTCGGCAAACTGTTCGGCGGCGAAATTGCGGGCGGCATTCAAGACGGCCTGCGGCGGTGTTCCGGCAGGCATGGACAGGACAATATTGAGGGCTTCGCGGTGTTTGCCGTTTTCGGGTATGTTGAGTTTTTTCCAGTCATCCAATTGCGATTTGACGGCTTTCTTTCCATTTAACTTTTCGCCGGAATGATTTTCGACAGTAGTTTTACCATTTCGGGAAATATAGTCCAAATGGTTGCGTATACCCTGCATTCCGTTGGAGTTGCGAC
The DNA here is from genome assembly GCF_001813335.1 of Neisseria sp. HMSC055H02. Classification (NCBI taxonomy): domain Bacteria; kingdom Pseudomonadati; phylum Pseudomonadota; class Betaproteobacteria; order Neisseriales; family Neisseriaceae; genus Neisseria; species Neisseria sp. HMSC055H02. Next base: position 4,069 of record NZ_KV812117.1, read on the forward strand.
TCAGGCGTTTGGAGATTTTAACTATGACTTCGGGGTGTTTTTTTGCGGCGGCCGTCAGGTTGGCCAAACCGCTGCCGGATTTGAGTGGGATGCGGGTATTTCCCTAGTGTTTGGATTTTAGGGATGGGAAGACCGGTATCTTTGGCTCGGACGGAACGGGTTTTGTAGCCCAAGAACCAGTCGTCTATTTTGCGGTGCAGGGACACGGTTTTGCTCCTATTCGGACAGGCGTTTTCGGTTGGTACGCAGTACGTCGCCGACCCTTTGGGTGTGCTGTTTGATGTATTGGGACAGGGCTTTGATCTGCTCGGACGTGAGGGATGCGCCTTCGCCCCTATTGAGCTGTCGGGCGATTTGGTTGAGGTTGCGGCCTATACTTAAAAGCTGGTAGTTTGACTGGAAAAGCACTTTGACTTCGGCCGCCGTCAGCAGGGGATGTTTGCGGACGTGCGACTGGACTATATCGCGTATGATGTCGTTCACGCTGCTTTTGTGCTTTTCGGCGGCGGCTTCGAGGTAGGCACGGTCTTTTTCTGGAAGGCGGACTGTAATGCGCCTGCTGCCTGTGGGCGGTGGAAGTCTGACCAGTTCGGGTTCTTCCAGTGCAACCAACCGAGCTTTGAGCGTATTTTTTGCAAGCAGCGATACACGGGGTTTTCCGTATTCCTTACAGGCAATTTCGCGTAAAGCTGCCAATTCGCCTTCGGTTAAACCGAATACGCGCAGGGCAAGGCGTTTGTCGTCGGTTTCAATTGTGTCCTTACTCATCTGTCTGTCCTAATACCAAAAGGTCGTCTGAAAACCTGAAGCCTAGGTTTTCAGACGACCTTTTGGTATTGCCTGATGCGGATTACAACACTTTTACAATGCTTTCGCACAGGTAGTCGATGTTGTCATCGGTAATACCGGCGACGTTAATGCGGCCGGAGCGCACGGCGTAGATGGCGAACTCGTTTTTCAGGCGGTCGACTTGTTCGGGCGTGAGGCCGCTGAAGGAGAACATGCCGTTTTGTTCGATGATGAAATCGAAGTCTTGAGTCGCGCCTTTGGCTTTGAGCAGCTCGACGAATTTTTGGCGCATGGCTTTGATGCGGTCGCGCATTTCGTCGAGTTCGGCAATCCATTGTGCTTTCAAATCCGCGTCTTTCAACACTAAGGCGATGGTGTTCGCGCCGTGGGAGGCGGGGTTGGAGTAGAGGGTGCGGATGATGGTTTTGACTTGGCTGTGGGCGCGGGCGGCGGTGGCTTCGTCTTCTGCGACTAAGGTGAATGCGCCGACGCGTTCGTTATACATGCCGAAGTTTTTGGAATAGGAGCTGGCGATGAGCAATTCTTTGTTGTATTTCAGGAAGGTGCGCAAGCCGTATGCGTCTTCTTCGAGACCGTTTCCGAAGCCTTGGTAGGCGAAGTCAAACAGGGGCAGCCAGCCTTTTTCGGCGGAGAGTTTGGCGAGGGTTTCCCATTGTTCGGGCGTGGGGTCGATACCGGTGGGGTTGTGGCAGCAGCCGTGCAAGAGGACGATGTCGCCTTTTTGCGCTTGGCTCAGGTCTTCAATCATGCCGTCCCAGTCTAGGCCGTGTTTGGCGGCGTCGTAGTAGCGGTAGGGCTTGTCTTGGATGCCGACGGCTTTGAAGATGGCGTTGTGGTTGGGCCATGTGGGGTTGGAAATCCAGACGGTTTGTGCGTTCAACTGGCGTTTGGCGAACTCGGCGGCAATACGCAACGCGCCTGTGCCGCCAAGGCTTTGGGCGGTTTTGGCGCGGCGGCTGGCGACGATTTCGTGGTCTGCACCGAAAAGAAGGATTTGGGTTTGCTCGTTGTAGTCGGCAACGCCGTCGATGGTGAGGTAGTTTTTGGTGGTTTCGCTCTCGAGCAGGCGTTTTTCGGCTTCTTTGACGGCTTTGACGATGGGAGTCGCGCCGGATGCGTCTTTATAAACGCCGATGCCGAGGTTGACTTTTTCGGGACGGGTTTCGGCTTTAAATGCTTCGCCCAAGCCTAAGATGGGGTCTGCGGGGGCGGCTTCGATGTGCTTGAAGAACATGGTTTCTCGCTTTGCAAAAAATGAAGGGACGGGATATTTCCTTTGGGATTTTACGCTGTTTCAGGTCGTCTGAAAATGAATGCGGCAGGTTTTGCGCAAATGGTTTACATCATACCTTTGATGCCGGCGAGGATGATGCCGTAGCGCAGGATTTTTCCGGTCAGGAGCATGAGTGCGGAGGTGTAGGGGTTGAGCCTGAGCCAGCCTGCGGCAATGGGCAGCGCATCGCCGATAACGGGCAGCCAGGCGAACAAAAGGGGCAGGGTGCCCCAGCGTTGGAGCAGGCGCAGGGTTTTTTCAGACGACCTTTTCTTGGACGGAATCAGCCGCCCCATCCAATAGGAAACCATGCTGCCTAAGCCGTTTGCCAGTCCGGCGCACAACCACGCGCCGTATGCCTGTTCGGGATAGGTGTAGATAAACGCGGCGAAGGCGGCTTCGGACGTGCCGGGCAGGATGGTGGCGGAGGTAAAGGCGGAGGCGGCGAGTCCGAGATAGGCGTAAATGAGGGGCATGGCGGATAAGTTTGCGTCAGGTTAAAGGTCGTCTGAAATAAGATTTTAAGTCGTTTGCGGGTAGGTTAATTGTAAAATTCAGACGGATTCTGTCTATAAAAATGCGTTATCGGACGGAATCTTGCTGAAACTCTATGTAGTCGGCGCATTTCCAGTGTTTGCAAGAATGGCAAAAGCCAGTATGATTCGGCCCGTTATTAACGGATATTAACTGTTTGTACGGTCAATTCCAATAAATCGAAAGGCAAATCATGTCTACGCCATCACAGCAAAACCATAATCCCGCGCTGGTCGTCCTGACCACGCTCTTCTTCATGATGGGTTTCATCACCTGCATGAACGACATCTTGATTCCGCATCTGAAAGAAATTTTCGAGCTGACTTATGTCCAGGCGATGCTAATTCAATTCTGTTTTTTTACCGCCTATGCCATCATGTCGATTCCGATGGGGCATCTCGTCGGTAAAATCGGCTATAAAAACGGCGTCATCGGCGGCTTTTTGCTGACCGCCGTCGGATGTCTGCTGTTTTATCCCGCTGCGGGCAGCCACTCCTACGCTACCTTCTTGGGCGCGCTCTTCATTCTTGCTTCAGGCGTAACCCTGTTGCAGGTTGCGGGCAACCCGTATGTAACCCTGCTGGCGAAACCGGGCAAAGAATCCGCTACGCTGACTTTGGTGCAAGCGTTCAACTCACTGGGTACGACCATCGCCCCGCAAATCGGCGCGTTCCTGATTCTGGCAGATGCAACGCAGACCGCCAGCAAAGCCGAACAGATTTCCTCCGTTCAAATCCCTTACTTGGGTTTGGCAGGTCTGTTGATTATCCTCGCCGTCTTCGTGAAAATGATCCGTCTGCCTGACGCGCGCAAAATCGCCGAAGAAGAAAGCGAACACAACCACGACGGCAAAAGCAGCGTGTGGCAATACAAACACCTCGTTTTCGGTGCGGCAGGTATTTTCTGCTACGTCGGTGCCGAAGTATCCATCGGCTCGCTGATGGTTAACGTCTTGGGTTTCTTGAAAGGGATGGATCACGCTTCTGCCGCCCAATACCTGTCGTTCTATTGGGGCGGCGCGATGGTCGGACGCTTCCTTGGCTCGGCAGTCATGGCGAAAATCGCGCCCAACCGCTACCTTGCCTTCAACGCCACTATCGCCGTTGTCCTGCTCATCATCGCCATGATGACCGGTAAAGGCAATGCCGACGTCGCCATGTGGTCGCTGCTTGCCATCGGCTTCTTCAACTCCATCATGTTCCCGACCATCTTCTCGCTGGCGACCAAAAACCTCGGTAAATTCACCAATGCTGCTTCAGGCGTACTCTGTACTGCCATTGTCGGCGGTGCGATTGTTCCGGTCGTACAAGGTTGGGCTGTCGATACTTACAGCCTGATGTCGTCTTTTGTCGTATCAGCCGTGTGCTACCTCTACATCGTCTTCTTTGCCCTCAAAGGTTATAAAGCCGACGAGTAAGCATGGTTTGAACAAAAGGTCGTCTGAAAACTTGGAAATCAGGTTTTCAGACGACCTTTTTGCAGAAGAAACTAATTGAATCAGTTAACTGATTTGTGTCTTATTTTTACAAAAATAAATAGTGTTGACGAAATAGCTAATGATAATTAATCTAACAATAATATTTTAAGTAATTATTAGCTTATAAAGGATGAAATATGAATACAAATTCAGAGCTTTATTTAAAAGCAATTCAACGTATGAATGAATTACGTTTTTTGGGAGAGTATCATGAAGATAGGGAGGTTTTAGATAATAATGGGTTTGTTGTTTCCAAATTAAAAATTGATTCAAATCTACCTCTGACTCCGATCCAAACTGGTTTTATGAAAAATTCAGAGATACCTGAATCAGTTATAAATTTATTAGGATATGTTTGTTAGGTATGTATCCAGTCGTCTATCAGGGAGAAAATGATGGTCGTCTAATCAGACATGTTGTTCCTAGGGTAGGTTTGGAAACTCAGATCAGTTTTTATGGTTCTTCTCTGGACTTCTATCCTCATGTAGATAACCCTGATTTAAGATTACGTGGAGAGGATGGTTTCCGAAGCCCAGTACCTGACACATTGAGTTTATTGTGTTTGAGACAACAAGATAATGTTGCGACTAGTATTTTAAAATTAGATGATATTTTGGATGATTTATCAGAGGAAGATATTAAACTTTTAGAAGAAGCCGAGTTTACAGTGAATAGACCTGCATCTTTCGACAAACAAGAATCTATAGATAAATTACCTTTATTACGTAAAGGGAATGATGGCTTGTATGTTTCAAGATTTGATTATCATAATGTTAGTGCAGGCAATCCTAAATATAATTCAGTATTAGAAAAATTTAAAAGGGTAAGTCTAGATCCTAAAAAGTGGGTATCATTGCATCTTAAGCCTGGACAGGTTGTTACCTTTGATAACCAAAGAACGATGCATACAAGAAACGGGTTTAAACCCAAATTTGATGGCAATGACCGATGGTTGCTAAGGGTATTCGGGTTATTTGAGAAATGTCTTGATGAGTATTTCTTAGATGCTTCGTGTAAACATCACCTGCATACAAAAATTTAAATTTAATCAAGAGGAAACAAACTATGGAGCAACTGTTTATTCCCGGCAGTATCATTGCCGATTATTTTTATCTCGGTCTTTTCCTGCTGGTTGCCGCGTCTTTGATTGCGGGCTATGTCGATGCTATTGCGGGCGGAGCCGGGCTGATTTTGATTCCCGCGTTTTTGATGGTCGGCTTGCCGCCGCAGGTCGCGTTGGCACAGGAAAAATTGGTGAGTACCATCGGTACGGTGGCTGCGATTAAAAACTTTATGAAAAGCAGTTCGATTGTATGGCGCATTGTGCCGGTCGGCATCGTTGCGGCTTTAATCGGGGCGTTCGTCGGTGCGAAAGTCATCCTGATTCTGCCTGTGGAAACCATCAATTACATCATTCTTGCGTTTTTACCCATAGGCTTGCTGGCAACTTTGTTCAAAGGCGTTTTGCTGAAAAAAGACGATGGACGCGGCGAGATAAAAAAATCTGCCGTCGCCGTCTTTTTAACTTGTCTGATTGTTGGTTTTTATGACGGTTTTTTCGGACCGGGCACGGGCAGCATTTTCATCATCGCTTTGTTTGTCATTAACAAATTGTCGTTGTTGCAGGCTTCGGCTACTTCCAAGATTTTCAATTTTGCTTCCAATATCGGGGCATTCGTCGCTTTCTTGATAGCGGGGAAAATGGCGTTCCTAATCGGAATCCCGATGATTTTGGCGAATTTGTTGGGCAACCATTTCGGCAGCCTCCATGCTATTAATTCAGACGGGGAAATCATCCGTAAGGTTTTGGTCGTAACGGTTTTGCTGATTATTGCTTCGATGGCATATAAGGCTTTTTCGGCTTGACGGGCAGATGTTGGTAAAAGGTCGTCTGAAAACTTGGAAATCAGGTTTTCAGACGACCTTTTTAGCTTTTGGCAGATTGGATTTCTAAACTGCCCGCTTTAAGCCAACTTGACGGCAAGTTCTGCCAGCCGTTTGCCTTGTGCGAAGGCGATGTCGTTTTCTTCGGCGGTCAGGACGGGTTTGCTGTCGTGTCCGGCGACGTGGGATGCGCCGTAGGGGGTGCCGCCGCTTTGGGTGTTGCCGAGGGCGGATTCGGTGTAGGGGATGCCGCTGATGATCATGCCGTGGTGTAGGAGGGGGAGCATCATGGTGAGGAGGGTGGTTTCTTGTCCGCCGTGTTGGGAGGAGGTGCTGGTGAAGACGGTGGCGGGTTTGCCGGCGAGTTCTGCGCCGAGCCACAGGGGGATGGTGCCGTCGATGAAGTATTTCATGGCGGCCGCCATGTTGCCGAAGCGGGTGGGGCTGCCTAGGGCGAGGGCGGCGCAGGTTTTGAGGTCTTCGGCGGTGGCGTAGGGGGCGCCGCTGTCGGGGATGTCTTTTTCGACGGCTTCGCAGACGGTGGAGACTTTGGGGACGGTGCGCAATACGGCTTCGCAGCCTGCGACGCTTTCGATGCCGCGTGCGATTTGGCGGGCGAGGTTGAGGGTGCTGCCGTTTTGGGAGTAGTAGAGGACGAGGATTTTGAGGGGATTTGGGTTCATTTGGGTATTCCGTTATAATGGCGGGTTTGCGGGAAGGCCGGGCTTCGGGGGAAGTGTTTGTCCTGAGCAGGATATGAATCGGTTTTCCGGCAAAATTTTTTATTATTGCTGTTTTTATTTTTAATTTTTGGGAAAGATTATGCTGTTTTTGAAATGGTGGCAAGGTTTGTCGGGCAGTAAGCTCTTTGCGTTTGCACGATTCGTCGTCCGGCGTTTCGATGAGGAGCGCGTGCCGCAGGCGGCGTCGAGTATGACCTTTACGACGCTTCTGGCTTTGGTGCCGGTATTGACGGTGATGGTGGCGGTCGCTTCGATTTTTCCTGTGTTCGACCGCTGGTCGGATTCTTTCGTCTCGTTTGTGAACCAGACCATCGTGCCGCAGGGTGCCGAGATGGTTTTCGATTATATCAATGATTTTCGCGATCAGGCGGGGAAATTGACGGCGATCGGCAGTGTGATGCTCATGGTTACGTCGTTGATGCTGATTCGGACGATAGACAATACCTTCAACCGGATTTGGCGGGTCAATACGCAGCGGCCTTGGATGATGCAGTTTTTGGTGTATTGGGCGTTGCTGACTTTCGGGCCGTTGTCTTTGGGTGTAGGCATTTCCTTTATGGTCGGCTCGTTTCAAGGTTCCGCGCTGGCTTCGTTTGTGCCCCAATGGATGGGGGGAGTGCTGCAAACCTTAGGCACGCTGTTTTTCGCAACGCTTTTGCTGTGGTGTCTGTACCGATTCGTACCCAACCGTTTTGTGCCCGGGCGCCATGCTTTCATAGGGGCTTTGATTACCGCGTTTTGCTTGGAGACGGCTCGTTTCCTGTTTGCCTGGTATATGGGCAATTTCGACGGCTACCGCTCGATTTACGGAGCGTTTGCCGCCGTGCCGTTTTTCTTGGCGTGGCTGAATTTGCTCTGGACGCTGCTGTTGGGCGGCGCAGTGCTGACTTCGTCGCTGTCTTATTGGCAGGGAGAGGCGTTTCGTAGGGATTTGGATTCGAGCAGGCGGTTTGATGATGTGCTGAAAATATTGATTCTCTTAAATGATGCGCAAGAAGAAGGTAGGGCGCTGACTGTCCAGGAGTTTAGAGAATACATCAATATGGGTTACGATAAATTGGGAGAACTTCTGGAAAAGCTTGCGCAAAGCGGCTATATCTACAACGGCCGTCAGGGCTGGGTATTGAAGACGGGGGCAGATTCGATTGAGTTGGGCGAGCTCTTCAAGCTCTTCGTTTACCGCCGTTCGACAGACCGGCGTGATGAAATAAGCCGTACCTTCGGTGCGGTCATGAGGCCCTGTTTGAAGAATCTGGACATGACGCTGGCTGAATTCGCTTCATATACGGGAAGTGCGAGAAAGCGTAAACGCTCTTATTGATACCGGCAAAAGGTCGTCTGAAAGCGGTTTCAGACGACCTTTTCTTATTGCCTGACAGATGGTTTCGAAAATTATATTTGACAAATTTTTTTAAAAAAAAAATATTATATTTGTCCTGCTTTATAATTCTATTTTATGGAGAAATCGGTATGAAACGTTTGATTTTGGCGGTTTGCGCTACTGTTTTATTGGCATCGTGCGGGAAAAGTACCGACGATTATGTAGGTTATTGGCGTCAGCAAGACATCAATAGAGAGAATATTGTCGAGATTAAAAAGGAAAACGGCAATTATTTTCTCACCGACATCAGTTTCTTAACGGGCAAACCTCAGGCGACTGTCTTAGTCGAACGGGACGGTAAGTTAGGCATCAGTACATTATTCGGTGAAATGCCGATCAACCTTTCAGATGATCGAAAAGAGATGTATGTTGACAAAAGTCGTTATAAAAAGATTGATGCGGGGATGAAAGATAAAATCGCAGCCCATCAAGAAGAGTGTAAAAAACTCAGCCAACGTTATCGGGATGCGGAAGGTAAATTGCCTAAATTCGGCTTTGGCAAATATGCAGAAGAGCGAAAAGCCGCCGTCGAACTGGCGGACAAATTCAGAGCAGAATTTTCTGTTTTGGAAAAAGACATTAAGTGTAATGGCAAACCTTATTTGCCAAAACCATAATTAAGCAAAAGGTCGTCTGAAAACGGTTTTCAGACGACCTTTTGCTATAATCGGGCTTCATCGTCCCGTTTGGTTTGGAACCTTATGAAAACCCTCGTCCCCCTCTTGCTTTCCTTCTCCTCTGCCACCGCTTTTGCCGCATACGGTTTGGGTTTGGGGCAGGAGCCGAAATATCCCGCCAAATTTCGCGCCTACGAATACGTCAATCCCGACGCGCCAAAAGGCGGCGTGTTTTCCCTGCCGATACAGGGCGGTTTTGATACGTTCAACCCGTTCACCCTCAAAGGCGACAAAGAAGTCGGCGTCCTCATGCTGACCGTGGACAAGCTTACGGACAACAGTTGGGACGAACCTTTCTCCATGTACGGACTGCTGGCAGAAGACTTCTGGCTTGCCGAAGACGGACTGTCGGTAACATTCAAGCTCAACCCGAAAGCCAAATTCCACAACGGCGATCCCGTCCTTGCCAAAGACGTCGCCGCTTCCTTCCGCCTGCTTACCCAAGACAAAGCCGCCAATCCCTCCTACCGCATCTACTGGAGCGATGTTGCCAAAGTCGAAACGCCCGACGACAGGACAGTCGTTTTCCGCTTCAAACAGCGCAACGCCGAATTACACATGGTCTTGGGGCAACTGCCTGTCTTTTCGCATAAAAGCTATCCCGAAGGGCTGGAAAAAGGTGCAAACAAAATGCCCATCGGCTCCGGCCCCTACCGCTTCGTCAAAGCAGACATCGGACGCATGAGCGAATACGCGCGCGACAAAAACTACTGGGCGCAAAACCTCCCGACCCGCAAAGGCAGATATAACTTCGACACCGTCCGCTTCAAATATTTCAAAGACAACAGCGTCCGCCTCGAAGGCCTCAAAGCCGGACAATACGACTTCGTTTACGAAAATGTCGCCCGAAACTGGGCGCGGGCTTATCCCGGCGAAATGCTCGCCAAACGCGGCTTGGGAAAACACGAATGGGTGCAGAAAAGCAACGCCGGCATGCAGGGCTTCGTTATGAATATGCGCCGCGTCCCGTTCGACAACATCCTCGTGCGGCAGGCGATGGTCGAGAGCTTCGATTTTGAAAGCGTCAACGCGCGTATTTTTTACGGCGCATACCGCCGCAGCAACAGCTTCTTCACCAACAGCGAGATGGCGGCGACAGGCAAACCGCAAGGCGCGGAACTGAAACTGATCCAGTCCCTCGGCAACACCCTCGACCCCGCCGTCCTGAACCGACCCGTCCCCGAACCGCCCCAAACCGACCCGAAAACAGGCATACGCCCCAACCTGCTCAAAGCCCGCGCACTCTTGGAAAAAGCAGGCTACCGCTATAAAAACGGCAAACTGACCGACAGCCAAGGAAAACCCCTGACCTTCGAGTTCCTGACCGCCTCCAAAACCTACGAACGCATTACCGCCAAATGGCAGCGCGACCTCGCCAAAATCGGCGTAACCATGAACATCCGCGTTACCGATCCCGCCTTATACCAAAGGCGTCTCAATGATTTCGACTTCGACATGACCATTACCGTCTATGCCAACAGCGAAAGCCCCGGCAACGAACAATACGATTATTTCGGCTGCGAAGCCGCCAAAATTCCCGGCAGTCAAAACCTCGCCGGCGTGTGCCGCCCCGAAGTCGAAAAGCTGCTCAAACATTTCGGCAGCTTCACCAACCGCGAAGAGCTGAAAACCACCTCCCGGGCATTAGACCGCACCATCCGCCACCAATACATCATCGTCCCCGCCTGGTACGCCGACCGCTACCGCGTCGTTTACCGCAACAACCTCGGAATCCCGCAACAACTGCCGAAATATTACGACCCGATAACGTTCCCGCTGAGTAGCGGGTGGTGGAAATAGGAGGGGCGGATAAAAGGTCGTCTGAAAGCCTCGAGATTTAGGTTTCAGACGACCTTGTTTTTATCTGCAACCTGCCTCTCTCCCGTCCGGCGGGAGAGGGCTGGGGAGAGGGTGGCTCTACGGGGGGTACGAATACGAATTTGCTTTTACCTAAAACCGTAAAGCCACCCCCATCCTAACCTTCCCCCGCCGGACGGGGGAAGGGACAGGTTGTCGTTGCTGCAATGAGTAGTGTGGGCTTTACCCAAGAAATGAGTAACCACTCGGCTGTTGTCTGATTTGGATTTTTAGATAGCAGGTTTCGTGGGTGCAGCCCACGCTACTTGAGTTATCCCAAGCTTGCATTGATTGAATGAAAGGTCGTCTGAAAACGAACGTGAACGGGTTTCCCTAACACCCAAATCCCAAAGTTTTCAGACGACCTCTTTTTTACCTGCAACCCGCCCCCTCTCCCGTCCGGTGGGAGAGGGCTGGGGAGAGGGCGGTTCTACGGGTTGTACGAATTTGATTTAATCCACTATAAACCCAAAAGGCCACCCCCATCCTAACCTTCCCCCGCCGGACGGGGGAAGGGACAGGTTGCCGTTGTGGCAACGAGTAGCGTGGGCTTTGTCCACGAGATGAATGCCGAAATGGATGCCCATTTGGCGGTTGTCTGATTTGGATTTTTAGATAGCAGATTTCGTGGGCGCAGCCCACGCTACGGGTTGGATTTCCAATTTAATTGAATAAAACCTACGTTGATCGCATAAAAAATTGAATCAAGGTCGTCTGAAAATCCCTACCCGCCACCACTCAAGCCGTATTCCTGTTTGTTGGGCATACGGCTTTTCGTTTCTGCCGGTTTATTTCTTCTGCCACGCTTGGCGGAGGTATTCGATGTGGTCGGGGAGGGCGTAGAAGGGGGTGTTGCCGTGGTTGGCGTTGGGGTATAGGGTGAATTGTGCGTCTGCGCCGAGGTGTTGGAGGGTGCCGGCAAGCAGTTTGGCTTGGGCGACCATTTCCCTGCCGATTTGTTCGGGGCGGTTGCTGCGGCCTTCGTGTTCACCGACGCTGATGCGGACGGCGGTGTCGGCGGGGAGGGCGGACGGGAGGAAGTCGAGGACGCGGCGGTTGTGCCACCAGATGGAGGGGGAGGCGAGCAGGTTGTGTTTGAAGCGGTCGGGGGCGGTGAAGAGGGAATAGAGTCCGAACAATGCGCCGAAGGAGTGTCCGAACAGGGCTTGTTCTTTGGGGTTGACGGGGTATTTGGCGGCAAGGGTCGGGGCGAGTTCGTGGTCGAGGAAGGCGGCGAAGCGGTCGGCTTGTCCGTACTGGCGGCGGTCTGGTTCAGTGGCGGTTTCGGGCAGGGGCGGGGTGTAGTCGAGGGCGCGTTGGGTCAGGTCGCGGACTTCGCCGTTGGGATAGCCGATGCTGACGATGAGGCAGGCGGCGCGGCTTCGGGTCATGGGGTTGATGAGCAGGGATTGCGCCATGCTGAGGGCGGCGGGAAAGAAGGCGTCGCCGTCGAGGATATGGAGGACGGGATAGCCTTGCGGGGGCGGGTCGCCGATGGCGGCGGTTTGGATGCGGTAGCTGCGGCCGGTGTGCTCGGAGCGGATGTGGGTTTCTTCGGCTTGCAGCAGGCGGGCGGCTTGCCAGTGTGTGGTGCGTGAGGTCATGGCGGGGTTGTCGGTTGTGTTGGTGGGGTGTGTTGTGTGTGTTATCGGGTTGGCGGATGTTTCAGACGACCTTTGGGCTATATCTGCTGTTTTTTCTATAGTGGATTAACTTTAAACCGGTACGGCGTTGCCTCGCCTTAGCTCAAAGAGAACGATTCTCTAAGGTGCTGAAGCACCAAGTGAATCGGTTCCGTACTATCTGTACTGTCTGCGGCTTCGTCGCCTTGTCCTGATTTAAATTTAATCCACTATAGTTGAATACATGGACATAAATGATAAAACCGGACAGGTGGTGTTCCCTGCCTGTCCGGTCTGTTTCCGTAATGTGTTGGTCTTCTGGTTTTTGGCGGTGATTTGTTTTCCTTTTGCTTTTCCCGTTTTTAGAAGTCGTAGCGGAGGTTTGCCATCAGGCTACGCTCCGAGCCGGGAATGTTGAAGGTGTTTGCGCTGCCGACGCGGGCGTAGTAGTGGCGGTTGAAGATGTTGTCGGCGTTGATTTGCAGCTTCAGCTTAGGCGTGAAGCGGTATGCCGCCATGGCGTCGAATGTGGCGTAGCCGCCCGCGCGCAGCCCTGCCGCCGAGGAGATGCTGCTCATCGCGTTCACGCCGCCGCCGATGGTCAGCTTGGGCGTTACTTCGTAAGTCGTCCACAGGTTTGCGCTGTGTTTGGGCATCAGCAGGAAGATGCCGTCGTCGCGCGAGTTGGCGGCGGTTTTGATTTGGCTGTGCAGATAGCTGTAACCTGCGTGGATTTGCCATTTCGGTGTAATCGCGCCGCTGATTTCGGTCTCAACGCCTTCCATCACGCGTTTGCCCAAGGCGGCGTAACGGGTGTTGCGGTTGTTCGGGTTCAGCGGTGCGGCGGCGTTTTTGTCTTTCAGGCGGTAGAGGGAGACGCGGGTGTTCAGGCGGTCGTCCATGTAGCTGCCTTTGTAGCCGACTTCAAACTGGTTGCCTTCGCGCGCTTTAAGCAGGTTGCCGTCGGTGCCGAGGCTGGTTTGCGGTGTGTAAAGTTGGGAGAAGCTGGCGTAGAGGCTGTTGTTGTCGTTCAAGTCGTAAACTGCGCCTGCGTAGCCGGTGAACTTGGTTTTGCTGGCTTTGTGCAACTCGTCGCCGTCGCCCGCTTCGATTTTGTAGTGTCCCAAACGCCAGCCGCCGATGAGCGACAGCCTGTCGACCGGATGGAAGACGGATTTGCCGTAAACGCCGAATTCGTCAAGGTTTTCGGTAGCGACGGTATGGCTGTAACCGCGTGCGCCGGCACGGGCGTTCTGCATCAGGTTGACATAGGGAACGGAGTGGAAATCGCCCAAGGCAACATTACGCGCAACGGCGGCACGGCCTTGCTCGTTGGTGCTGCGCAAGCGGTTGTAGTCCGCACCGACGACGAGTTCGTTGGCGGTGTTGCCCAAGGCAAACGGACGGCTGTAACTTGCGTCAACCGCGAAGGCTTTTTGTTTGATTTCCGTGCCTAAACCGGTAACGTTTGCCTTATTGTCGGCAGAAAGTTTGTTGGCGGCGAAGGTGTAGTTGGAGTCGGCATCGCGGTCGGAATAGCGCATACCGATTTTGCCGTAGCCGCCGTCGTCGAAATAATGTTTCAAATCGGCGAACACGTCATGGCTGTTCATTTTAAATTTGTTCCAATCCGCGCCAACGAAAGTGTGGTTGGGTAGGGACAGCAAATTGCCGCTGCTGCCGACGGGCAGACCGTTGTACGGCGCGAGGTGGCGTTGTTGGTAGAGATAGCCTACGCCCAAAGTCGTGTCGGGGTTGATGTCCCAATCCGCCGCTGCATAGAAGGTTTCGTGGTGGTTGTTTTTCTCGGCAGGACGGGGAGACGCGCCCGAAGTCTGCGCCATCACACGGCCGCGAACGCTGCCGTCGGCGTTCAGAGGACCTGAAACGTCGGCTTCGGCTTTATATTGTTTGTGCGTACCGAACCCTGCTGCCGCATGGCCCTGGAACTCTTTGGTCGGGCGTTTGCGCACCAAATTCACAATGCCGCCCATCTCGCCGCTGCTGTCGAACAATCCGCTCGGGCCGCGCATCACTTCGACGCGGTCGAAGGCGAACAGGTTGGGCAGCGTGCCGTTGATACTCTGCATTTGCGCAGGCAGGCCGTCGATATTGTATTCGCTGTATTCGTAGCCGCGCGCGTAAACCGACGAGCGTCCGTCGTCATTGCTCAACACGCGCAGACCCGGCGTTTTGCGCGCCAACTGGTCAAAGGTATCGACGTTGCGGTCTTTTACCTGCTGGTTGGTGATGATGCTGACGGATTGCGGAATCTCGCGTAAAGACGCGGGGATTTTTGTGCCGACGGTGGCGGCAAACGAGCTGTAATCGCCGTTTTTCTCGGTGGCAATCGCGTTATACGAACGCTGCCCCTGAACATGGACAGTATCCAGCTCGGCCGTTTCGGCGGCAAATACAGTGGAAGATAAAGCGGCCACAACGGCTGCAGCGGTCAGATTGGGTCGGAACATCAATTTCTCCGGTCTTTTACAAATGAGAATTGTTGTATTTTATATTTTTGATGGCTGACATTGTGGAAAAAAACTATCGTTTTCCCGACAATCTTTTGTGAATATGCGACAAGGTCGTCTGAAAACCTCAATTTGGGTTTCAGACGACCTTGTCGCAACTGCTTGAATCAGCCTGCCGATTCTACGCCATAAGGTTTGTTTGACGTTTTGATGGTCAGGGTCAGTACGGCGGCGATGGCGAGGAAGACGCCGGCGAAGGTCATGGCGTTGGACGGGTTTGCACCGAGGAAGGTGTCATAGATCCAACCGAAGGTAACGGTTTCAATCAGCATCGGAATCACAATCATCATGTTGACGATGCCCATATACACGCCGTAGCGCTCTTTCGGGATGGAGTGTACGACAATCATAAACGGCACGCCCATCATACTTGCCCAGCCGATACCGAAGCCGATCATCGGGGCGAACATCAGGTATTTGTTGGTGATGTGCGGGATGGTTAAGAGGGCGAGCGATGCCAGGATAACGGCAAAGGCGTGGACATATTTCGCGGCATATTTACGCGCCATCCACATCAGTCCGAAGGCGGAAACGAAGGTTACGACATTGTAAAAACCGTTGATCAAACCGGTCCATGCCACTGCCTGTTCATAGGCAGCCTGGTCGGCAGATGTCGAACCCCAGACGGATTTGACGATACTGTGGGAGATGTATTGCCAGTAGATGAAGAGGGCGTACCATTGGAAGAGGTAAACGGAGGCAAGCTGCCACAGTGGGGTAGGCATTTCCTTAATGGCTGTGCCGATGTCTTTGACGGCGTGGACGGGGCCTCTAGGTTGGGCTTTGATTGCCGCCATTTCTTCGGGAGAAGGTTCGTGTTCGGGCGTGGACAATACGGTTACTAAAACAGAGCCGATGGAGCAGACGGCGCCGATATAGAACGAGCCGAATACCCAGTAGGGGATACCTGCTTCAGAGGTTTGTTGCAGCCAGCCGATTTGTTGGAAGATGTAGAGCGATACGTTGGCAAGGGTAATGCCCAAGCCGGTGAACACGGACTGCATCAAAAAGCCGGTGGATTGTTGGTGTTCGGGGACGGTATCGGCGATGAAGGCGCGGAAGGGTTCCATGGCGGTGTTGTTGCTGATGTCCAAGAGCCACAGCAGCAATACGGCAACCCACAATGCGGTAACGTGCGGATAGATGAAGAGGCAGAGGCTGCAACCGATGGCTCCGATTAAGAAATACGGGCGGCGGCGTCCCAAGCCGGGAATCCAAGTGCGGTCGCTCATGGCACCGATAAGGGGTTGAACGAGCAAGCCGGTAATCGGACCTGCCATATTCAGAATAGGCAGTTGGCCGGGGTCGGCATGTAAGAAACTGAAAATCGGGTTGATGGCGGTTTGCTGCAAACCGAAGCTGTATTGGATGCCGAAGAAGCCGAAGTTCATCAGCATAATCTGGCGAAGCGTCATCGATACTTGTGGGGAAATCTTCATTTTGAAGCTACTCCTGGACTTTGTAAGAAGAAAACATGGAACAACAAACTGCAGGAAACACTGCATAATCGAAGCGGTTGGACCGCTTTCTTTATTCTTTGGCGTATCGTATTGATACGTTGCAAATAGGTAGAGTGATGCGTTGTTTGTGTTTTCAGACGACCTTTTATTGTCGTATTGTGTCTGCCTCATGAAGCAGACGTCGTCTGAAAGAATGTTTTACTTCAATGCCGTGACCGACTGCCGCCAAATTGTTTCCCCTACAACCCGAACGGGCGGACGGACGGTTTCTTTGGTCTCGATAATGTCGAACAGGATTTCCGCCGCCAGCGCGCCCATGCGCATATAGGGCAGCTCGGTGCTGGTCAGCGGCGGGAACAGGGTTTCGGCAATCGCGCTGTGGTTGTCGTAACCTGCCACCGATACCTGCTCCGGAACGCGTACGCCGCGCGTCCTCAAAATGCCGTAAACGCGGACCGCCATTTCGTCGTTGCCGCAGCAAATGACCGTCGGCGGGTCGGCAAGCGACAATAATTTCAATACTGCCGCAATCAAAGGCTCGCTGTCGTTGGCAAAGTCGGTGATGCCGGTTTGCACCAAGTCAGGATCGAACACCATGTCCGATTCGTCCAAAGCGCGGCGGTAGCCCGCCAAACGCAGCCGCGTCGCTTCTGCGCCTGCCTGCAAGGTGATGTAGGCGATACGGCGGTGTCCGTGACGGATGATGTTGCGTACCAAATCGTATTGCCCGCGCTCGTCGTCCGGCAAAACCGACGGCGTACCTGCCGCGTCGAAACAGTTGACCAAAACCATCGGGCAGCGGTTGGGCATTTCGGGCAGGACGATTTCGCGGTGCGATTCGGTTACATACAAAATGCCTTCCGCGCGGTGTTCCATAAACGTCCTGACCAAAGGGTCGATTTGCTCGTAGCGGTTGTCCGTATCCGCAATCATCAGCGTTTTGCCCGCTTCGCGGATTTTCTGCTGGATGCCTTTGATTAAAAACATATCCGGCAGACCGTGTACCCCGCCGTATTCGCCCGTGCGCGAGATGGCGCCGGTAATCAGTCCGACCAAGTCCGAACGGTTCGACCGCATCACCCGCGCCGCCGAAGACGGGATATAACCCAAAGCCGCAATCGCTGTTTCGACTTTTGCACGGGTTTTATCGCTGACCGGCGCATCGCCGTTGATGACGCGGCTGACCGTTTTGGGTGAGACGCCCGCATAAGCAGCAACATCATAAATTGTAGCCATCTTACGACTCCCGCCTCATCCCTGTTTCATTTGATTACGAAGCATATCACACCTGACATCGGTGTCATACTGAAAATTTTAAAAAACCTTGATGAAAATCAAGCACATTGCTTGCATATTGCATACAATTCTTAACTAAATTGCTTACCCGTATCCGGCAAACCCGCGCCGTCTTGTTAAACTACATTAAACTACAAAAAAATCATTAAGTAGCGAACCAATCAGCCGCGGTACAATCTATAACTAAATCACATCCCGCCGAATGAGCGAACCCAATTCCGAAGGAAACCCGATGACCGCATTTACCGAAGCATGGCAAGCCCTTGAACAACACCGGCTCGACACACAACACCTCCACCTGCGCGACCGCTTCGCCGCCGAACCCGACCGCTTCGGCAATATGCACGAAACCCTCGACGGCCTCCTCTTCGATTACAGCAAAAACCGCCTCGGCGAAGACACTTTGCAACTCTTGTGCCGCCTTGCCGAAGCCTCGCCCCTAGCCGGACAAATGCACGCCATGCAAAACGGCGAAAAAATCAACCTCAGCGAACACCGCGCCGTCCTCCATACCGCCTTGCGCCTGCCGTCCGACGCCGCGCCCGTTTACGTTGACGGCGAAAACATCCTCCCCAAAATCCACCGCGAACTCGACCGCGCCCTCGCCTTCGCCGAATCACTCAACAACGGCAGCCACAGGGGCATCACCGACAAACCCATCACCGACTTCGTCCACATCGGCATAGGCGGCTCCGACCTCGGCCCCAGAATGTGTGTAGAAGCCCTCAAAGCCTACCGCCAAAACATCCGCGTCCACTTCGTCAGCAATTCAGACGACGCCGACATCAGCCGCACACTCGCCCACCTCAAGCCCGAAACCACCGTATTCAGCATTGCCAGCAAATCCTTCCGCACACCCGAAACCCTGCTCAACGCCTACGCCGCCCGCGCCTGGTATCGTGATGCAGGTTTGCCCGAATCCGGCATCTACCGCCACTTCTGCGCCATCTCCTCCGACGTTGCCGCCGCCCGAAACTTCGGCATCGCCCCCGACAACGTCTTCGCCATGTTCGACTGGGTCGGCGGACGTTATTCCGTCTGGTCAACCATCGGCCTGCCCGTCATGGTCGCCGTCGGCACCGACCGCTTCCGCGAACTCCTCGCCGGCGCGCATGCCATGGACACCCACTTCTTCCAAACCCCCTACCGCCGCAACATCCCCGTCCTCATGGCGCTCATCAGCATCTGGTACAACAACTTCCAGCACGCCGACGGACAAACCGCCGTCCCATACAGCCACAACCTGCGCCACCTCCCCTCGTGGCTCAACCAGCTCGACATGGAAAGCCTCGGCAAAAACCGCACCGCCGACGGCCGTCCCGTCCCCCATACCACAGGCGGCATTGTCTTCGGCGAAGAAGGCGTCAACTGCCAGCATGCCTATTTCCAACTCCTCCACCAAGGCACACGGCTCATCCCCTGCGACTTCATCGTCCCCATGACCACCGCCTACGGCATCAACCGCCAACACCGCTTCACCGTCGCCAACGCCTTCGCCCAAGCAGAAGCCCTGATGAAAGGCAAAACCCTCGAAGAAGCCCGCGCCGAACTTGCCGACCTGCCCGAAGCCGAACGCGAACGCCTCGCCCCGCAAAAAGAATTCCCCGGCAACCGCCCGAGCAACAGCCTCCTCCTCAGCGCCACCGACCCCCGCCGCCTCGGCATGCTCATGGCGGCATACGAACACCGCACCTTCGTCCAAGGCGCGGTTTGGGGCATCAACCCCTTCGACCAATGGGGCGTCGAATACGGCAAAGAACTCGCCAAAACCATCGAACCCGAACTCGACCGCGGCAACCCGCAGCACGACAGTTCCACCAACGGCCTCATCGCCTTCTACCGCGCCAGCCAAAACCGATAGGCAGTTCAAACATAAAAGGTCGTCTGAAAACTTATAGTGGATTAAATTTAAATCAGGACAAGGCGAGGTAACGCCGTACTGGTTTGCCGTACTGGTTTAAGTTAATCCACTATACATCGGGTTTTCAGACGACCTTTGTGTGTTCATCATTTTCGCGGACAGAGTCCACGCTACAGCACTTGTGTCGCCAAGAAACTTTGTAGCGTGGGCTATGCCCGCGAGCCACTTAAGATTTCAGACGACCTGTCCGCCAGTCAGCTTCGTGGGTAGAACCCACGCTACGGATACCGTGCCAACCAAAACCGATATGCAGTCCAAACATGAAAGGTCGTCTGAAAACCCGATTTATAAGTTTTTCAGACGGCCTTTGCGTCTATCGTTTTCGTTGACCGAGTCCACGCTACGGCACTTGTGTCGCCAAAAAACTTTGTAGCGTGGGCTTCGCCCGCGAATTGCTAAACATTTCAGACGACCTTTCCTACACCTTCCCGCATCGGCAATATCTGGCTTCACTTCTGTCCGCTTTGTTCCACCTGCCGTTTGAAGCGTGTGCCTGCGGCGTGGTAGAAGGGGCGGGGGGAGAATTGTCGGGAGACTTGTGAGGCGAAGATGCAGGCGATGAGCAGCCAGAAGAGGAGGTTTTGTCCGCCGGTCATTTCCATCACGACGACGGCGGAGGTGAGCGGGGATTGGGTGGCGCCGGCGAGGAAGGCCGCCATGCAGAGGAGGACGAGGACGTGGGTGCCTTGGGTGAGTCCGGTGAGGATGGCGATGTGTTCGCCCAAGACTGCGCCTATGGTCAGGGAGGGGGTGAAGATGCCGCCGGGCGTACCTGTCCAGTAGGTCAGGACGGTGGAGAACCATTTGGCGGCGGCGAGTCCGGCGGGGGCTTCGTGGATGCCGCGCAGGGCTTGGGCGGCTTCGTGGTAGCCTGTGCCGTAGGTTTTGCCTTGGTAAAGCGTGCCGATGGCGGCGAGCAGGATGCCGATGAGGGCGGCAGTAATCAGGGGATGGCGGCGGATGTGTTCGCGCCATTTGGCGGGGGCGAAGGCAGTGGCGCCGAGATACAGGGTGCGTCCGAACAGTCCGCCGGCGATGCCGCATGCGAGTCCGCAGCCCAATACCCAGCCGAGCATATTGTCGAGTGCGCCGCCGCTGAAGCCTGAAAAATAGGGGTTGTTGCCTTGGATGGCGACTTGGATGAAACCGGCGGCGAGGACGCCGAGTAGGATTTGCCGCTCCCAACGCAGCATGACTTCGCGCCCGAGTTCTTCGATGGCGAAAATCACGCCTGCCAGCGGGGCGTTGAACGCGGCGGCCAGCCCGCCTGCCGCGCCTGCGGCGATAAGGTCGTTTTCCTGCATGCCGCGAAAGGCAAATCCGTGTTTTTTGCACCATGCGCCCCACGCGCTCATGACTGCCGCGCCGACTTGTACGGACGGTCCTTCACGCCCGACGGACGCGCCTGCGCACATGGCGAGAAAGGTCAGCGGGATTTTGAGGAGGGTTTCGCGGAGGCGGATCAGGCGGGTTTTGTTGGCGCCGTAGGGCAGGGCGAGGCTGGCGAGCACTTGCGGGATGCCGCTGCCGGAGGTGTATGGGGCGAAACGGCGGGTGATCCAGACGATGAGCGGCAGCCCGAAGGGGAGGGCGACCCAGGCAAACCAAGGATATTTTTGCACCAGCTCCGCATTCGTTTCCAACGCGAAATCCGCCATCCAGGCAAACAGGAGGGCGGTCAGCGCAACCAGTGCCGACCCTGCCAACAGGAACAGGAAAGCAATGCTTTTACGCGAAATACGGCGGGTTTGGCGGATTTTGTGCGTGATGTGGTAGGCGGGCGGTTTGGTCGGCATGGTATGCGGAAGTGTGGAAAAGGTCGTCTGAAAAGGGTTATTGCGGAAGGCGGTTCGCGAATAAGGTAAAAATAGCTTGTAAAGCAGGGCGGCAAGCGGGTTAAAACAGTATGGGTTTTTTGCTGATAAAGCCCACACTATGGTTTTGCGCTTGACCTAAAGGTCGTCTGAAACCGTTTCAGACGACCTTTTTTCGTACTGCCTTAACCTGTATTGCGCAAACCTTGTGCCACGCCGTTGATGGTCAGGTGCACCATCAGGAGGGTGTGCGGGTCGTGCGGGTCTTTGCGCAGGCGTTTGAGCATGGCGACTTGTAGGCCGTTGAGCGCATTCAGGTACGGAATCCGCAGGGCGAGCGAACGGGCGAGGCTGCGGTTGTCGCGCAAGAGTTCGTCGGTTTGCAAAAGGTCGAGCAGGGCTTTGCGGCTGCGTTGGTATTCTTCCTTAATCATGCCGAAGATGACGGCGGCTTTTTCGGGCGATTCGCTCAAGCCTGCGTAGTTTTCGGCGAGGGTGATGTCGGTTTTCGCCATGACTTGTTCCATATTGGAGAGCATGGCTTGGAAGAATGGGTTGTGCTGCGCGTGTTCCCGCAGGGCGGCGAGGGTTTCGGGTTTGCCTTCGCACAGGCTTTCCACTGCGCTGCCGAAGCCGTACCACGCGGGCAGCATGAGGCGGTTTTGCATCCATGAGAACACCCACGGTATCGCGCGCAAATCCTGAATCCGCGCCAAGGTCTTGCGGCTGGCGGGGCGGCTGCCGAGGTTGGGGGGGGCGATTTCCTGTATGGGGCTGGTTTGCAGGAAATAGTCGATGAAGTCTGGGTGGGTAATCAGCTCGCGGTAGTATTTGAACGATACGTCCGACAATGCCTGCATGAGCGCGGGTTCGGGGTCTTTTTGATCGGGCAGCAGGCTGGCTTCGAGCGTGGCGGCGACGAGGGTTTCGAGGTTGCGCACGGCGTTGCCGGGGTCGGCGTATTTGGCGGTGATGACTTCGCCTTGCTCGGTAATGCGGATTTGTCCGGCAACGCTGCCCGCTGGTTGGGCGAGGATGGCTTGGTAAGACGGGCCGCCGCCGCGTCCGACGCTGCCGCCGCGGCCGTGGAAGAGGCGCATACGGACATCGTATTTTTTGAAGAGTTCGACTAAGCCCAATTCCGCCTGATAGAGGCACCAAGAGCTGGTAACGTAGCCGCCGTCTTTGTTGGAATCGGAATAGCCGAGCATGATTTCCTGAATGTTGTCGCGGCTTTGCAGCAGGTCGCGGTACCATTCGTTGCTGAACATGGTTTCCATGACGGGGCAGGCGTTTTCGAGGGCTTCGATGGTTTCGAAGAGGGGGACGATGTTGATGCGGCTTTGCGGTTTGCCGTTTTCAACCGTCAACAGACCACTTTCTTTGAGCAGCAGCGCGAGGGCGAGCAGGTCGCTGGGCTGTTCGCAGTTGGAGATGATGCTTTGGGTAACGGCGTTCTCGCCGAATTCGTCTTTGATGTTGCGCGCTTCGTTGAAAATCGCCATTTCGCGGCGGGTGTGTTCGCTGTAAGTGATGAACGGGCTGGACAGCGGCCGCTGGTGTTTCAGCTCGCGCAGCAGGACGGTTTGTTTTTCCGTTTCGGAAAGGCTGCCGTAGTCTTCCAAACCGGCGTGTTTGAAGAGTTCGGCAACGACATCGGCGTGTTTTTCCGCGTGTTGGCGCAAGTCGAGCGGCATCATGTGGAAGCCGAACACGGACACGGAGCGAATCAGGTCGGCGAGCCTGCCTTCGCCCAAAAGCGCGCTGCCGTTCTCGCGCAGGGAGCGTTGCAGTTTGTGGAGGTCGTCTGAAAACTCTTGCGCGGAGGCGTAAGGCATCATGAAGCCGAATTTGCAGCCCATGCCCAAGCCGAGCGAGCGGGCTTTGCCCATGACGCGCGCCATGATGTAGGCGATGGCGCGGCGGTACGGCTCTTCGGTGCGGGCGATTTCTTCGTCGGGCGATTCGTCGGACAACGCCATCACGTCGTCGTTGACTTTGACGCGGCGGACGGAAAGCGGCAGCTCGCGGTAGAGTTTGTCGAGTTCGCCACGGTAAAAACGGAACACCGCGTCGGCATGGCGGCGGAAAGCGAAACGCAGGGTTTCGGCGGAGACAAACGGATTGCCGTCGCGGTCGCCGCCTATCCAGCCGCCGATTTTTAAGATGTCGGGCACGTCCACATCAGGATAGGTCGTCTGAAACTCGCGTTCCATGCTGCGGTAGAGTTTGGGCAGCGCCTCGAAGAAGCTCATCGGGAAGATGGACACGCCGTTGTTGATTTCATCGTTAACGCTGATTTTGTGGTGGCGCGTTTCGCTGGTCTGCCACAAGCCCAGCAAAATAGTGTCGATTTCGCGGCGCAACTCCGCCAGCGCGTCGGCATGGGTGCAGCGTTCGCGACGGGGCAGGAGGGCTCTGATGCGGCGGTTGAAGTTCAACACGGTTTGGCGTTGCACTTCGGTCGGGTGCGCGGTCAGAACGGCGGTAACATTGGTCGTATTTAATTGTTTTTGAACCGCCTTGTCGCCGATTTTCGCCGCTTTGAGTTTGCGTACCGTTTCCGCCAAGCTGCCTTCTGCGCCGCCGTGTCCAGCCTCTTCGTGGATTTGGCGGCGGCGTTCGTGGTGTACGTCTTCGGCGATGTTCAGAATTTGCGCGAACAGGCCGCAGGCAAGCGTCAGGTCGTGGGTTTGCTGTTCGTCCAGTTGCGGCAAAACCTTCTCAATCAAAGCCGCGCTGTCGTCCGAAGTGGACAACAGCTTGACCGTTTCCACCACCAACGGCGAGGCTTCTTCGTGCAGAAGTTTGTACAAAGACTGTTTTAAAAATTCCGCGTCTGCTGCCAGAGCGGCGTCCTTGGGATTGTTCAGGATATGCAGTTGCATGATTTTCTCTCTTTATTTATTTATCTCAAAAACAAACGTAAAACATTGTATAGCAGGTCGTCTGAAACCGCCATCGGAAAAGGTGTTGCAAAACGCCGAAACTTGATGTAACCCGCGTCCGCACAAGCCAAGCCGTTAATTGCTTAACAAAGCCGCCCGTGCATTTCAGTCCGATTATTCTGCCGTTTGTATCCGTAGCATAGTCCGAAGCGCAGAAATCCCGTAAAATACTACGACATAAAATCCTATTTTCATGCAGGCACAGTATGTTCAACTTCAACTCCGTACGCGAAAACGACAAACGCCAACCCACTCCCCGCACCGCCGTAGCAAGCGGCTCCATCAACATGAGCACCTCCGCCATTAAAGTTTTAGCGGAAAACGCCACCCAAAACGCAGGCATCCTCAACGTCGCCCGTATCGCCGCCGTCCAAGGCATCAAGCAGGTCGGACTGATTGTCCCGCTTTACCAACCCGCCGTCTTGCAACACGTCCGCGTCGATTTCGATGTCGATCTCGAACTCGCCTACGTCAAAGCTACCGTAACCGTCACTTCGGAAGTCGGCAAAAGCATCACGACCGAAGCCGTCACCGGCGTCAACATCGCCCTCATATCCATTTACGACATGATGAAAGAAGTCGACCAGTCCATGATGATGACCCGCATCCACCTCGAATCCGAAAGCGGCGGCGAACGCGGCCCGTTTGTATTCGACGATGCCTACGAAAACATCGAATTCTGATTGAACAAACAAAGGTCGTCTGAAAACCCGGTTTGAGGTTTCAGACGACCTTGTTTTTCAGCAAAGCTTTATGATGAAACGCTTTCGGACAGGGAGCTGTTTTTGTTTGATACGGTTTTTTGTTGGTGCTGTCTTATGATGAGGCAGTATTATCAGAAATTGTTCATGTTTTAAAATTCGATTATACTTATAAAGTATTAGTTTTTTAGTTATTTTGTATAGTATTGCAACAAATTCAAATAGGGAATACCTATGTCGTCATTCCCGCGCGGGCAGGCGTTTTTCTTTTTTAACCCACGATAAAACAACAGAGAGAATTTATGGACACATCCCAACCTGCGCCCCGTTCCGACCAACAAGCCAATCGCCGCTATCTGACCGTGTGGCGGTGGCATTTTTATTTCGGACTATTGGTCGCGCCCTTTCTGACCCTGCTTGCCGTAACGGGTCTGGGCATGCTTCTATTCGCCAACATTACCGGCAAAGAGGGCGAGCGCATACACGTTACCCCGCAGGCGCAGGTACAGCCTTTGTCGGCGCAGGCGGAAGCGGCGCGGCAGTCTGTAAACCCTGAAACCGCTTCGGTGGTGCAATATATCGCGCCGCGCGCCGACGATATGGTTGCCGTGTTCCGCGTGAACAACGACGACAAAGCGACCATGGTCGCCGTCGATCCTTATACGGCGAAAGTCGTCAGTTCCATGCCGCGCAATGAGGGTTGGTATCACACGATGGACGAAATCCACGGCGATATGATGTTCGGCACGGCGGGCGATTACCTGATAGAAACTGCCGCGTCGCTGACCATCCTGATGATGATTACAGGGATTTATCTGTGGTGGGCGAAACAGCGCAGCCTGAAAGCCATGCTTGCGCCGCAAACGGGCAAAGGACGCTCGTGGTGGCGCAGCATGCACGGCGCATTCGGCACTTGGGTTTCTTTGATTTTATTGTTGTTCTGCCTGTCTGGTGTTGCTTGGGCGGGCATTTGGGGCGGTAAGTTCGTTCAGTCTTGGAGCCAGTTCCCCGCCGGCAAATGGGGCGTCGAACCGAACCCCGTATCCGTCGTGCCGACCCACGGCGATGTGCTGAACGACGGCAAAACCAAAGAAGTACCGTGGATTTTGGAACTCACGCCCATGCCTGTTTCCGGTACGACGAAGGGCGAAAACGGCATCAATCCGAGCGAACCGATGACCTTGGAAACGGTTGACCGCTTCGCCCGCGAAATCGGTTTCAAAGGCCGCTACCAGCTCAACCTGCCCAAAGGCGAAACGGGCGTGTGGACGCTGTCGCAGGATTCGATGAGCTACGACATGGTCAGCCCGACCGCCGACCGCACGGTGCACATCGACCAATACAGCGGCAAAATCCTGGCCGATATCCGTTTCGACGATTACAACTTCTTCGGCAAATTCATGGCGGCGAGCATCGCGCTGCACATGGGGACGCTGGGCTGGTGGAGCGTGCTGGCGAACGTCTTGTTCTGCCTGGCGGTGATTTTCATCTGCGTCAGCGGCTGCGTGATGTGGTGGAAACGCCGCCCGTCCAAAGCGGGCGGACTGGTTCCTCCGGCGCAGAAAATCGAGCTGCCGGTATGGTGGGCAATGGCTGTGCCGCTTTTGATCGTAGCAGTGTTGTTCCCGACCGCCATCGCCGCCATCGCCGTGATTTGGATTTTGGATACGGCTTTGCTGTCGCGGATTCCGGCGCTGTCGCGGTGGTTCAAATAATGGTTTGAGCCGTTTCCCGCAAACCGATACGCAGCGTGGGCATCGCCCGCGAATAGTATGGGTTTGAAGGTCGTCTGAAAATCCGATTTTGGTTTTCAGACGACCTTTCCTTATTTTTATCCCGCGGTTTTCCTTTTCCGCCCGCTTCGGTATCATACCGCCTGTCTGTTTATCCCCAACGGAATCCCGATTATGTCTGACTGGTCCCTCCCCGATTTCGAACGCAAAATCTGCCCGCCCGAAGAATTGGCGCAGCGTCTGCACGAGCTTCCCCGTCCGCTGGTGTTTACCAACGGCTGTTTCGATATTCTGCACAGGGGGCATGTTACCTATCTGGCGCAGGCGCGTTCGGCGGGGGCGGCGTTGGTGCTGGCTTTGAACACGGATGCGTCCGTTCGCCGTTTGGGCAAGGGGGACGACCGTCCCGTCAACCCGCTGGAAAACCGCGCGGCGGTGGCGGCGGCATTGGCAAGCGTGGATTTGGTCACTTGGTTTGACGAAGACACGCCCGCCGAGTTGATCGAGCAAATCAAACCCGACATCCTGATTAAAGGCGGCGACTGGCCGGTCGAAAAAATCGTCGGCGCGCAAGAAACGCTGGCGCGCGGCGGCAAAGTGTTTTCCATTCCGTTCCTGCACCAGACTTCCACCACGAAAACGCTGGAAAAAATCCGCGCAGCCGAGGGCGGCAAATGACCGCGCTGAAACTGCCGCACAGTCGGGTTTTGGCGGAACTTGCCGACGGTCTGCCGCAACACGTTTCCCATCTCGCGCGTATCGCGGGCGTGAAGCCGCACCAGCTCAACGGCTTTTGGCAACAGATGCCTGTGCACATCCGCGGACTGCTGCGCCAGCACGACGGGCAGTGGCGGCTCGTGCGCCCGCTTGCTTTGTTTGACGAAGAAGCGTTGCTGCGTTTGGGCGCGGAACGCGGTTTTCAGACGACCTTAAAACATGAATGCACGTCCAGCAACGACGAAATCCTGAATCTGGCGCGCACTTCGCCCGAAC
The DNA here is from genome assembly GCF_001813335.1 of Neisseria sp. HMSC055H02. Taxonomy (NCBI): domain Bacteria; kingdom Pseudomonadati; phylum Pseudomonadota; class Betaproteobacteria; order Neisseriales; family Neisseriaceae; genus Neisseria; species Neisseria sp. HMSC055H02. Next base: position 31,724 of record NZ_KV812117.1, read on the forward strand.
AAGCCCATAAATCGCTCTGCGTCGCGCATCTGCAAACCAAAGGCCGCGGGCGGCAGGGACGCAAGTGGACACACCGGCTGGGCGAATGCCTGATGTTCAGCTTCGGCTGGGTATTCGACAAACCGCAGCACGAACTCGGCTCGCTCGCCCCCGCCGTCGCGCTCGCCTGCCGCCGCGCTTTAGCCGCATCGGGTTTGGACATACAAATCAAGTGGCCGAACGATTTGGTCGCCGACAGGGACAAACTCGGCGGCATCCTGATCGAAACCGTCCGCAACGAGGGCAAAACCGCCGCCGTCATCGGCATAGGCATCAATTTCGTCCTGCCTAAAGAAGTCGAAAACGCCGCTTCCGTCCAAGCCCTCTTCCACAACGCGCAGCTTGCCCGCGGCACCGCCTCCGTACACTGCATTCCCGCTTCAACGCTGTTGGACAAATTATTGGGCGAACTCAATGCCGTGCTGACGCAATACGCGCAAAACGGGTTCGCCCCCTTCCTCGAAGAATACCAAACCGCCCACCGCGACCACGGCAAACCTGTCCTGCTCCTGCGCGACGGGCAAACCGTAAACGAAGGCACGGTACTTAACGTCGATGCGCAAGGCGCGTTGCACCTGATGACATCGGCAGGCGAACAAACCGTCGTCAGCGGCGAAATAAGCCTGCGCCCCGACGACACGCCCCGCGCCGCCGCGCCGCGCCCGCCCGAACGCCTCCTCCTGCTCGACGGCGGCAACAGCCAGCTCAAATGGGCATGGGTGGAAAACGGCATGTTCAACGAAGTCACCCGCGCGCCGTACCGCGATTTGAGCAAGCTCGGCGAAGAATGGGCAGCGCGTTCAGACGACCGTACCCGCATCGTCGGCTGCGCCGTGTGCGGCGACCTCAAAAAAGCCCTTGTCGAAGCCCACCTGACCGTGCCTGTCCGCTGGCTGCCCTCCATGCCGCAGGCACTCGGCATCCGCAACCACTACCGCAACCCCGCCGAACACGGCTCCGACCGCTGGTTCAACGCCTTGGGCAGCCGCCGTTTTAGCCAAAACGCCTGCGTCGTCGTCAGCTGCGGCACCGCCGTAACCACCGACGCGCTCACCGAAGACAACCATTACCTCGGCGGCACCATCATGCCCGGCTTCCACCTCATGAAAGAAGCACTCGCCGCTAAAACCGCCAACCTCGACCGCCCCGCCGGTAAAGTGTACCCCTTCCCCACCACCACGCCCAACGCCATCACCAGCGGCATGATGGATGCCGTTTGCGGAGCCGTCATCATGATGCACGGGCGACTGCAACAAAAAACAGGCGAAGGCAAACCCGTTGACGTCATCATCACCGGCGGCGGCGCAAGCAAAGTTGTCAACGCCCTGCCTAAGCAGTTTGTTTTGGACAATACAGTAAAAATTGTAGATAATCTCGTCATTTACGGTTTATTGAACTGGGTCGCGCAAGAGCAGGAACAGCCTGATAAATTGCCCGAATAAGCAGCAATACCGTAGCGCAGATTCAAAAAGGTCGTCTGAAACGCAACACCGCTTTTCAGACGACCTTCAGACGCAGCAAACTCCAGCCGGTTGGCTTTGACGCCGATCCGCAACAACCAATAACAACACAAAACCGCCCGCACACCGCAACGGCAACCGAACACAAAAAAGGAAAACAACTCATGAAATGGCTTTTCGCCGCCCTCGTGGCACTCAACATCATCGTCTTCGGCGGCATGATTACGCACCGCCTCAACAACGCCAAATCCCCCAACACCGCGCCCGTAGAAGGCGGTGCCCACGAACTTGCCCAACCCGAATCCCTGCGCCCGCAGCAAGCCCCCACGCCTGCCGACAACGCGCAACCCGACTGGCTGCAAACCGACGAAACACAAGCCGACCTGCCCGAGCCTGAATCCGAAGAAGCCATAGCCGAACGCAAGAAAAAAGAAGAAGAGGAACAGGCGCGCCGCGAAAAAGAAAAAAAAGAACGTGAAGAAAAAGCCCGCCGCGAAAAAGAAAAAGCCGCCGCCGAAAACACCAATCCGAATGCTGCCGCCAACGAAAATCCCGCCGCCAAAAACGCAGCCGCCGCCCGCCAATGTACGTCTAACGCCAGCGTTACCCTGGACGAAGACGACTACCACCGCATCAAAGGCCTGCTGACCCGTTGGCCGCACGCCGCCAGCCGCACCGTAGAAAAACGCGGCGCATCGAAAGACCACGCCGCCAAAACCTTCCGCGTCGTGCTGCCCGCCGACAGCGAAGCCATGAACCGCCTCGAAGCCCTCGGCAACAAAGGCTTCAACGGCACGCTTTACAACGGCGAAATCAGCCTCGGCGTGATGAAGAGCCGCTCCTCCGCACAAGTCCTCATCTCGCGCCTGTCCGCAGCAGGCTTCGGCGGCGCGCGCATCGTCGAACAAGACGACAAAGGCAACGCCGCCGACAGCACCCTCAGCGTTTCCCGCATGACCGTCATCTTCATGTCGGTCGATGAAAAAGACGCACAGGAAATCCGCAACATCGTCGGCCGCTACGGCAGCCTGAATATGAAAACCTGCAAATAAAACCCAAAGGTCGTCTGAACGTTTTCAGACGACCTTTTTACAGAAATATAGCCCATTCAAACCGTGAAAGTTCCTGCCTTCCTTCCTGCTTGGGTGGAAAAGGAGGTAAGGGTATTTTCTTAATGAATCCATTTCGGGCGTGAAAGCTTTGCCAAGTGCCTGAGACCGTCAATTCTGAGGAGTGTCCGTATTGATGAAACCCTTAATCTTTTTACTTCCCGCCGTGTTATCCCTGCATGCTGCCGCACAGAACTACGTCATTGCTGACGACCGGCTCAGTAGCGGGGTGTTGACGCTTGAGGGCAGCAGTTTTTCCGTCAGTACCGTCAATCCAAACGGCAATGTGTGCGATTACGAAGGCATCGTTCGCAACCGTATTGCCAGTGACGGGGAGGGCTGTGTCGTGCATTTCAGTTTCAAGCGCGACAGCGTGCGTTTGGACATCCCTGAATCCGCCCGAGAAGCCTGTCAAAGCTATTGCGGGCATAACGCTTTTTTCGACAGGGTTTATTATAAAATGCCGACGGCCTGCGCCCCGAAATATGCAGAGGCGGCGGAGCGGCGTTTCCAAGCCGCCTATCGGGAAAAACGTTTCCGAGAGGCGGCAAACCTCAAACGGCAATATCTAAACCAGTGTGGCAGATTCCTCTATCTGACCGACTGGATGCGGGTTTTGAATGACTTGGCAGTCAGCTTTAAAAATGCCGGAGATAAAGCGGCCTGCCGCAAAACGCTTGCCCCATTGTCCGAATGGCTGAGGGATTATCGGCCAAATTACATCAACGAAACAGATTACAAACGCGAAGCGTCTGCGGCAAGGTTTAACTTGAAACAGTGTGAAGCGGAATAAAACGAAATTCGCCCAGTATTTTCATATGATGGCCGATATGGTTATCTGTGGTATAAAAAGCCATAATATTTCTTAAATACTAAAAAATAGATATTTTCTTCTAAAAAATCCAATTTAAAATTATATTGTTTTAATAAAAATCTATTGCTACATTCATAAAAAATCACGGGATCGTCTGAAAAGCGGTTTTTCAGACGACCCCGTGTGCTAAACTTCGTTAAATACACACAAAACAGGCAAAGCAATATGTTTACATTCAAATCACTGCTCGATATGCCGCGCGGAGAAGCTCTTGCCGTCGTCGTGGCGTTAATCGGGGCGATGGGTTACACCATCATTTCGCTGGGCTGGCTGCCCCATATGTCCATCATTGCCGCCATTACCGTCCTTATCCTCTACGGTCTCGCGCGCGGGTTGAAATATAACGACATGCAAAAAGGCATGGTCGGCGCGGTGGGGCAGGGCATGGGCGCGATTTACCTGTTTTTCTTCATCGGGCTGATGGTCAGCGCGCTGATGATGAGCGGCGCGATTCCAACGCTGATGTATTACGGTTTCGGGCTTATTTCCCCTACTTATTTCTATTTCTCCGCCTTTGCGCTTTGTTCCGTCATCGGTGTGTCCATCGGCAGCAGTTTGACCACTTGCGCCACCGTCGGCGTTGCCTTTATGGGCATGGCGGCGGCGTTTCATGCCGATTTGGCGATGACGGCGGGTGCGATTGTTTCCGGCGCGTTCTTTGGCGACAAAATGTCCCCGCTCTCCGATACCACGGGTATTTCCGCCTCCATCGTCGGCATTGATTTGTTCGAACACATCAAAAACATGATGTACACCACCATTCCCGCGTGGCTCATCAGCGCGGCATTGATGCTGTGGCTCTTGCCCAATGTTGCCGCCCACGATTTGAACAGCGTCGAATCCTTCCGCAGCCAGCTTGAAGCGACGGGCTTGGTACACGGCTATTCACTGATTCCGTTTGCGCTGTTGGTCGTGCTGGCACTGTTGCGCATCAACGCCGTCGTCGCCATGCTCTTCACCATCATCGCCGCGCTTGGCGTTACTTATTTCCACAGCACGCCCGACTTGAACCAGCTCGGCGCATGGTTTTACGGCGGCTACAAACTCGAAGGCGAAGCGTTTCAAGACATCGCCAAACTCATTTCGCGCGGCGGTTTGGAAAGCATGTTCTTCACGCAAACCATCGTGATTCTCGGCATGAGTTTGGGTGGATTATTGTTTACGCTCGGCGTGATTCCGTCGCTGTTGGACGCCATCCGCGCGTTCCTGACTACCGCCGGACGTGCCACCTTCAGCGTTGCCGCCACGTCGGTCGGCGTCAATTTCCTCATCGGCGAACAATATTTGAGTATTTTGCTTTCCGGCGAAACCTTCAAACCCGTGTACGACAAGCTCGGACTGCATTCGCGCAACCTTTCGCGTACGCTTGAAGACGCGGGTACGGTCATCAATCCGCTCGTTCCGTGGAGCGTATGCGGCGTATTCATCAGCCATGCGCTCGGCGTGCCCGTTTGGGAATACCTGCCTTACGCCTTTTTCTGCTATTTGAGCCTGATTTTGACGCTGCTGTTCGGTTGGACAGGTTTGACGTTGAGCAAGAAAGAAACCGCGTAAAGCGGCGGGATAGAAAGGTCGTCTGAAAACCTTCGGGATGGGGTTTCAGACGACCTTTTTTTATAGAAATGCTCTGACGGAATAGATGACGGCTTATTTAGGATTTTTCTCGATCAGGGCGACGAGTTGGTCGATATAGCCTTGGACGAAGCTGCGTGCCGATTCGATGAGTTTGCCGTTATCGTCAAACAGGGTGGGGGAGTTGCCGAGGAAGACTTCGGGCTGTCCGGTCAGCGGCATATTGAAGTAGGACAAGGCGAGGCGCAGGTTTTTTTGCGAACTGTAACCGCCCATTTTGCCGACGGAATGGCTGATGATGCCTGCGGGCGTGTTTTTCCAGGCGACGTCGGCGTTGGGCTTGGAGCCGATGTCTATTGCGTTTTTCAGGCAGGCGGGGACAGTGCGGTTGTTTTCGGGGGTAACGAACAATACGCCGTCGGAAGCTTTGATGGTTTCGCGGAAGGCAGTGTAGCTTTCGGGCGTGGGGAAGTCGGTTTCGGCGGGGTCGTCGTAGTCGAAATTGTAGAGCGGCAAGCCGCCGATTTCGACGATTTGGGCTTCGTAGCCTTCGGGGAACATGGGGATGACGTTTTGCGCCACTTTGCGGGCAAACGAGCCTTTACGCAGGCTGCCTACTAAAATGCTGACTTTTTTTGCCATGAATTTTCTCCTGATTGTGTGAAAATAAAAACGATTCGTAAATTCATTTTAAAATGGTCGCGGATAACGGTCAAGATTAGGGCATCGCGTTAAGGCGGCTTTATCTACGGGCAGGTCGTACACGCTGAAATTTAGTTTCTTTATGGTTGTTATGGGAATTCTGATGAAAATTCAGGTGCTTGAAGACAAATCGTTAGATGGAAAGCCTTGTTTTTTCGGATTCACTGTATTCCTTGGACAACAGTTTTAATTAGATATATAACTTTAGTAATTATTTTATTGCGTGCGAATTGAAACTTACGCATAATGTAAAACATATGCAATATGGGATGGATTTTTGGGTTTGAGAGGCATCCCACATCGAGCATCAATAAAGAAAAAAGAGGGAAAAATCATGTCATTAGACTGGTGGAAACGCGAATTGTTCGGCGGTTGGACGCATTTCGAAGCGGTGTGGCTGCTGATGTTTTTGGGGATACAGGCGGTCGTGTTCGTCTTCAATCCTGACTCATGGCTGGCGAGCATTGCGGCGGTAACGGGCATTTTGTGCGTCGTCTTTGTCGGTAAGGGCAAAATCAGCAATTATTTGTTCGGGCTGATTTCCGTATCGCTGTATGCTTATGTTTCCTATACGTTTAAGCTCTACGGCGAGATGATGCTGAATTTATTGGTGTATGTGCCTGTCCAGTTTGTCGGTTTCGCTATGTGGCGCAAACATATGGCTTTGGGTGAAACGGAGGAAGCAGAGGAAGTGAAAGCGAAGGCGTTGACGGTCAGACAGTGGCTGCTGGTGGTTGCCGCATCTGTCGTCGGAACGTCGGTCTACATCGAATGGCTACACCACTTAGGCAGCGCGTTGCCGACCCTCGACGGCGTAACGGTCGTCGTGTCGATTGTGGCTCAGGTTTTGATGATTCTGCGCTATCGCGAGCAATGGGCATTGTGGATTGTGGTCAATATCCTGACGATTTCGCTGTGGGCAGCGGCATGGTTCAAAAACGGAGAAACGAGCCTGCCGCTTTTGCTGATGTACGTCATGTATTTGTGCAATTCGGTTTACGGCTATATCAACTGGACGAAGCTGGTAAAACGGCATTCGGGAAAATAATCATCAAGCTTCAAAGGTTGTCTGAAAATCTGGTATCGGGTTTCAGACGACCTTTTGCATATTCATACTAAAATCCATATTCCTCAAATATTTCAATATGTTGATATTAACGCTTCTGATATTGACTCAGACAATACGGCTCACGGATACCACGCCGACAATCCCAACTTCCTTTCTAAAACCATTGTGGCGACACTGTTTATCGGCGCGTTTTCGTCATATTCCGGCTTAACCCGAATATCTTGCATTTTGCTTTCAATCCGAAACGCAGCATTCTGTCGCGTTACAAACCGTCATAAATGTCAGACAGGCATCATGCCTGCCTGAATCATTCCTCATAGACTAAGGAAAAATTTAGCTGACTAAATAAAATCTTACAACTATAATAAAAAACTTAACTTTCTCTAATAACAGATAAGCTATGGATTATCAAAAAATCAGCCGCAAACTCGAAATTTTAGCCGACGCCGCCAAATATGATGTTTCCTGCTCGTCGAGCGGCGGTTCGCGCGGCAACGACGGGCAGGGCTTGGGCAACTCTTCGCGTTCGGGCATCTGCCACAGTTTCACTGAAGACGGCCGCTGCATATCGCTGCTGAAAATCCTGCTGACCAACCATTGCATCTACGACTGCGCTTATTGCGCTTCCCGCCGCAGCAACGACATCCCGCGCGCGGCGTTTACGGTCGATGAAGTGGTGGATTTGACCATGAGCTTTTACCGCCGCAACTATATCGAAGGGCTGTTTTTGAGTTCCGGCATCTTCAAAAACGCTGACTACACCATGGAACGCTTAGTACGGATAGCCAAAAAACTGCGCGAAGAACATCGATTTAACGGCTACATCCACCTCAAAACCATTCCGAAAGCGTCTGCCGAAATCCTGCACGAAGCCGGGCTGTATGCCGACCGCCTCAGCGTCAACATGGAAATCCCCACCGTTTCAGGTCTCAAGCTGCTCGCGCCCGAAAAAAACCACAGCGACATGACGCAGCCGATGGCGTTTGTCCGCAACGAAATCGTTTCCTTTGCCGACAGCCGCAAAACCATCAAATCGACGCCCAAGTTCGCCCCTGCCGGACAAAGCACGCAGTTCATTATCGGCGCGGCAGGCGAAACCGACCGTCAAATCATCCGCGCCGCAGGCGGGTTTTACCGCCATTACGGTCTCAAACGTGTGTATTACTCGGGCTATGTACCGGTATTGGAAGACAAACGCCTGCCGCCTTTATCGACACAAGTGCCGCTGCGGCGCGAAAACCGGCTCTATCAGGCAGATTGGCTGATGCGTTTTTACGGTTTTTCCGATCATGAAATCTTAGACGAACAGCAACCTTTTCTCGACTTGGATTTCGATCCCAAGCTCGCTTGGGCGCTGCGCCACCGCGAATGGTTTCCTGTGCCGCTGCAACACGCGCCGCTTGAAATGATTTTGCGCGTGCCTGGTATCGGCGTGAAGTCCGCCCGCAAAATCGTACAGGCGCGCCGATTCCGCATGATTACCATGGCACAACTGAGCAAAATGGGCGTGGTGCTAAACCGCGCGCGCTATTTCATCACTCTGCCCGAACCCAACCGCTACGCCGACCTAATCGACAGCCCGCAACTACGCGGCCTGCTTTTACAAAACACACGCTCCAAATTCAGCCAAAGCGATGCCGTGCAAAGCGATTTGTTCGGCTGATAGCGAAAAGGTCCACATTATGCAAATCACTTTGCACTACGACGGCAGCTTCGACGGACTGCTGAGCACCGTGTTTCATGTTTACGCCTGCAAATACGCTCCTGAAAACGTGCATATTACCCATGATGTGCAGGATACGGATTTATTCAGCCGCAGCGAAACCGTTACCACCTCCCCCGAACGCGCCCAGCGCGTTTTCAAACGGCTCGAACAGCAAATCGGGCGCAGCGGTATGGTCAAACTGCTGTATGGTTTTCTAATCGACCTGCCTGAGATGCCCGATACTTTTCTGCGCATCGTCCGCATGATGCTTGCCCGCCCGATGCGCAAAGACGTGCTCTGCGATTACGGTCTTTTCGATGTGATGCAATGGGCGCAATGGGTTAAAACCGTCGGACATGAAAAACACCGGATGGAAGCGTTTGTCCGTTTTGAAGAGCTGACAGACGGACTGTATCTCGCGCGTATCGAACCTCAATACGACGTGTTGCCCTTGATTATATGCCATTTCCGCAACCGTTATCCGCAACAGCAATGGGCGATATTCGATATGCAGCGCCATTACGGCATCTTAAGCGACCCAAACGGTCTGCACGCAATCAATGGGCTTGAAGCCGACCGCATTCAAACATCGTATGCCCCAAACGAACGCAGTTACCAAGCCCTTTGGCAGGACTATTTCAATAGCAGCAATGTTCCATCCCGACGCAATCCCAAGTTGCACCGCCAACAAATGCCGCAGCGCTATTGGAAATACCTTACTGAAAAGCAACCTGCTGTTTTAAAATAAAAAATGCCTGTCGAAAACAGGTTCGGACAGGCTTTATAGCGAATAAACTTATTACTTATCTTGAGGCTGACATTTCTCAGCAGGAGGCCATGCGGCTCTGAATATCAGCCCCTACTCATCGGCGGCATGTCCAATAATTTTATTGTCGCGTTGTATAGTGGATTAACTTTAAACCGGTACGGCGTTGCCTCGCCTTAGCTCAAAGAGAACGATTCTCTAAGGTGCTGAAGCACCAAGTGAATCGGTTCCGTACTATCTGTACTGTCTGCGGCTTCGTCGCCTTGTCCTGATTTTTGTTAATCCACTATAGTTTCAGATGACCTCGGTGCATTAAATGTCCGGAGTAGGAATTTAGGTGAATTTTGTAAAAATCTCAATGAGTATCAAGCTTCAAAGGTCGTCTGAAAATCCGGTATGGGGTTTCAGACGACCTTTTGTATATCCATGTTAAAATCCGTGTCCCTCAAACATTTCAATACGATGCTATGCACGCTTCCGATATTGATACAGACGATACGGCTCACGAATACCACGCCGACAATCCTGACTTCCCTGCCAAAACTGTTGTGGCGACGCTGTTTATCGGCGCGTTTTTCGGCTATCTCAACGACACGCTTTTAAATGTCGCGCTCACGCCGATTATGAAGGATTTCGGTGTCGATAAGACCACCGTCCAATGGCTGACGACGGGCTTTTTACTGGTGATGGGCGCATTCACGCCGATTACGGCGGGCGTGATTCAATGGTTTGAAACGCGCAAGATGGTGTTGTTTACGCAGGCGACGTTTCTGGCGGGTTCGCTGATTTGCGCGTTTGCGCCGACCTTCGGGATTCTGGTCGCGGGGCGGATGGTGCAGGCGGTGTCCGCCGCGTTTTTCGTGCCGCTTTTATTTAACGGCATTTTGTCGATTTACCCGCCAAACAAACGCGGGACGGCGATGGGCGTGATTACCATGATGTTTACCGCCGCGCCCGCGATAGGGCCGACGCTGTCGGGCATCATCATCGACCACACACATTGGCGCGTGCTGTTCGGCTTTACCGCGCCGTTTATGCTGGCGGCGATGGTGTTGGTGGGCAAATATCTGACAGTCAATTTAAGCACCATCAGCCGTCCGAAGATTGATATTTTGTCTGCCGTGCTGTCGATTGTTGGATTCGGCGGGCTGGTGTATGCGAGCAGTAATTTCGCCAGTCTGCCGCTGGCGGAATTTATCCTGCTGTTTGCCGCCTCCGTCGCGCTGGTGGGCTGGTTCGCATACCGCCAGTCCCGCCTGGCGACGCCGCTGCTGAACCTTCGGGCGTTTGAGTATAAGCAGTTCCGCCACTGCGTCGTGATTCTGGCGGGCGCGGTGTTCCTATTTTTGGGCTTGGAACTGATGATGCCGATGTACACGCAGCAGGTGCTGATGCTGACAGGCACGGCGACGGGGCTGATTCTGATGCCCGCGAGCATCGCCCAAGCGGTTGCCGCGCCTTTGTTCGGCAAACTGTTGGACAAGAAGGGCGGACGGTTTGTCGTGTTGCCCGCCACGGTGATGCTGACGGTGTCGCTGGCGGTGTTGTGGCTGTTTTTGCGGATTGACACGCAAGTCATGATGCTGACCGCCATGTTCACGCTGATGGCGGTTTCCGTCTCCGCCTGCGTAACGGGCGAAACCCACGGCTTGAACGCGTTGCCGAAAAAACTCAATCCCCACGGCGCGGCGATTCTGACCACTATCAACCCGATTGCCGGCGCAATCGGCGCGGCATTTTTCGTCGGCGCAACCAATATCGGCGAGAAACTGTCCTCCGCCGCCTCGCCACAACAAGCCATGCTCGACGGCATCCATCTGGCGATGGGCAGCGCGCTGGTGTTGGGCGCGGTAATGGTGTTTTTCGCCATGCGCCTGAAACGGCATCAGACAGCGTCGTAACGCGTACTGGGAATGTGTGAAAAGGTCGTCTGAAACCATGTGATTATGGGTTTCAGACGATCTTTTTTAATTTTTATGGTGGATGAACGTGAGTCTGTGATAAGCAAAAAACTTTCCCATTAAATACAAAACTTTCCTTGATGGGCAAATCCAACGAGGCGGCGGGTAGGGCGTTGTGATGCCTGCTTCGGATTGTAGCGTGGCTTTGCCCACGGAGTTGATCGCTTGGTTTTCGAGTCGGGAGATAAATGGCATTGTTTTTCGTGGGCGAAGCCCATGCTACGGCTGGGTGTGAAGGTCGTCTGAAATCATAGGGTTGCGATTTTCAGACGACCTTTTTATATCTAAAACTACATACGACTACATTTTTAAATTGGATTATTTTTTATTGGTAAATCATAATGTTATTTAAATTTTGGTCGTCTGAAAAGGGCGTGGGTGCAAAATTGGGTGGTTTGGATGCTGTTTTTGCGGTTAAACAAAAATTCCTGAAAAATGAATTAATTATATTTAATTTTAAGAAGTATTGTTTAAAATCATTCTGATTGGTTTGAGGTAATACAGGATTTGTCAGGCAAGGATTTGGGTTGTTTTAAGGTGGTTGTTTTGGGTTTTATTTCTGAAGTATTGTTCATTAATGATTGAGTTTTTTTAAAATATTTGAGAAAAAGTGTTTGACAGCCTGAAAATTATTTTTTAAATTTACCCTTACCAATAAAAACTACATCGCACTACAAAGGAACCCTATCATGAATCTGTACCAAACTTCTCCGTCTTGTTATAGATTGTCTTCTATCTTTGCCGCCCCCGTCGTCGTCTGCTTTTGGGCAGTCGCGGCGGTTTGACGGCTCTTTGCCCGAATTTGGTTTCCCGTATTTCTGCGGTCGGTTCGGGTTTTAAAGTTTCTGTATCTCCCACTGTATTTCCTTCCGAATATTAAAATAATTAAAAAATACTTAGGCCTCCGCTTCAGCCGAATTGTATGTATTGAATTTATTAACTGATTGTTTTTATTGATTTTGATTTTCAGACGACGTGATGGGTTTGGGTTTTGAAAGGTCGTCTGAAAATGGTTTTGAAACCATTGTTTCTTTTTGAACGGTTCGTTTCGGGTTTTGCGGAAACCGGGCCGCTGAGTCGATAACTGAAAAAAATCTAATCTACAAAGGAGAAATATCATGAGCCAACTTTCTGCCGGCACCCGTTTCCGCCAAGCTGTGAAGGAGTCGAATCCCCTTGCCGTGGTCGGCTGTGTGAACGCTTATTTTGCGCGGCTGGCGACGCAGAGCGGGTTTAAGGCGGTGTATCTCTCGGGCGGCGGCGTGGCGGCTTGTTCGTGCGGGATTCCGGATTTGGGCATCACCACAATGGAAGATGTGCTGATTGATGCGCGGCGGATTACGGACAATGTGGATACGCCTTTGCTGGTGGACATCGATGTCGGCTGGGGCGGGGCGTTCAATATCGCGCGCACGATTCGCAACTTCGAGCGTGCGGGCGTGGCGGCGGTGCATATCGAAGACCAAGTGGCGCAGAAGCGTTGCGGCCATCGTCCGAACAAGGCCATTGTTTCTAAAGATGAAATGGTAGACCGCATTAAAGCCGCCGTCGATGCGCGCGTGGATGAGGATTTTGTGATTATGGCGCGGACGGACGCGTTGGCGGTGGAAGGTTTGGATGCCGCCATTGAGCGGGCGCAGGCTTGTGTGGAAGCGGGCGCGGACATGATTTTCCCCGAAGCGATGACGGATTTGGCGATGTACCGGCAATTTGCGGACGCGGTGAAAGTGCCCGTGTTGGCGAACATTACCGAATTCGGCGCGACGCCGCTTTATACGCAGCGCGAGCTGGCGGACAACGGCGTGTCGCTGGTGCTGTATCCGCTCTCGTCGTTCCGCGCCGCGAGCAAGGCCGCGCTGAATGTTTATGAGGCGATTATGCGCGACGGCACGCAGGCGGCGGTGGTCGATACCATGCAGACCCGCGCCGAGCTGTACGAGCATTTGAATTATCACGACTTTGAGCAGAAGCTGGATAAATTGTTTCAGAAGTAAAAAACCGTTTTCAGACGACCCTCAACCTTGAACAGGTCGTCTGAAAAACCAAAATCCCATAAAAACACAAAGGAGAAATACCATGACTGCAACTAAAGAAACACCGACTTTCAAACCGAAAAAATCTGTCGCCCTCTCCGGCGTGGCGGCGGGTAATACCGCGCTGTGTACCGTCGGCCGCACCGGCAACGATTTGAGCTACCGCGGTTACGACATCCTCGATTTGGCGCAGAAGTGCGAGTTTGAAGAAGTCTCCCACCTGCTGATTCATGGTCATCTGCCCAACAAATTTGAACTCGCCGCCTACAAAGCCAAACTCAAATCCATGCGCGGCCTGCCTATCCGCGTGATTAAAGTGTTGGAAGCCCTGCCTGCGCACACGCATCCGATGGACGTGATGCGTACCGGCGTGTCCATGCTCGGTTGTGTTCACCCCGAACGCGAAAGCCATCCCGACAGCGAAGCGCGCGACATTGCGGACAAACTGATCGCCAGCCTCGGCAGCATCCTGCTCTACTGGTACCAATATTCGCACAACGGCAAACGCATCGATGTCGAAAGCGAAGAAGAGACCATCGGCGGCCACTTCCTGCACCTGTTGCACGGCAAACGCCCGACCGAATCGCAGGTTAAAGCCATGCACGTTTCGCTGATTCTGTATGCGGAACACGAGTTCAACGCCTCCACCTTCACCGCCCGCGTGATTGCCGGTACAGGTTCGGATATGTATTCCTGCATCACCGGCGCTATCGGCGCGCTCAAAGGTCCGAAACACGGCGGCGCGAACGAAGTTGCCTACGACATCCAAAAACGCTACCGCAATGCCGACGAAGCCGAAGCCGACATCCGCGAACGCATCGCCCGCAAAGAAATCGTTATCGGGTTCGGCCATCCGGTTTACACCATTTCCGACCCGCGCAACGTCGTGATTAAAGAAGTGGCGCGCGGTTTGAGTCAGGAAGCGGGCGACATGCGCCTCTTCGACATCGCCGAGCGCTTGGAGAGCGTGATGTGGGAAGAGAAAAAAATGTTCCCGAACTTAGACTGGTTCTCCGCCGTGTCCTACCAAAAACTCGGCGTACCGACCGCCATGTTCACGCCGCTCTTCGTGATTTCGCGCTCCACCGGCTGGGCGGCACACGTCCTCGAACAGCGCAAAGACGGCAAAATCATCCGTCCGAGCGCAAACTACACCGGCCCCGAAGACTTGGCGTTTGTGGAGATTGAAGAACGCTGATGATTTTCAGACGACCTTGGTCACAAGGTCGTCTGAAAAAAGAAATTCAATGAATTTATTGGCACACTCATTATTAATGCGGAACATTTGATGGATAAGGACAAGGGGTCTTATGCGGGTATTCCTGTACAAAATACCAAAGAGTTAGTTTGGCAGAAAATACAAGAAATACCTATTTCTGAATGTGGGGAACCGTTGGTCAGTGTTGGTAATACCGGACGCATTCGTGTCAATCCTGTTTATTTTGCTCAGGGTATTGAAGGGGCGATAAATAGTGTTTTATTGCGTAGAAGTGTTGCTGATAGGCTGACTCAGGTTGTCTCTTTGCTGCCGGAAGTGTACGGGTTGGAAATTTTTGATGGTTGGCGTCCTGTCATGGTGCAAAGAGCATTACGAGAAAATATGAAGCAAGAAATTGAAAAACGCCATCCGGAATATGATGAAGTTCAAGTTAGAGAAGCACTGGACTGTTTTGCTGCTGATCCAGATCGGGCAGAAATGCCTCTACCCCATTTGACGGGCGGATCTGTTGATGTCGGATTGTTTGATATAAAAAGTGGCAAAAGTTTGGATATGGGAAGTGAGTTTGATGCAACCGGACATTTATCTTACAGCGATGCTTTAGAGAAAGAAGGTGAGTATTTCTCCTCTGCTCGTCATTTACGCCGGATTTTGATTCATGCGATGAAAGAGGCAGGATTTAGTAATTTGCCAACCGAATGGTGGCATTTCGATTATGGCAACCAAAATTGGGCTTATTTTACCCAACAAAGCAACGCAGTTTTTGGGGCGGTAGAAGGGCAGGATACTTAAATTAAAATAAAAATTGGGAGGAAAAATGCAAACTTTAATTTCAGCAGATAATCATTTGCTGCTGTGGGCTTTTGTTATGTTGGCTGCCGCTGCGGCGATTTTTATCGAGCAAAACAGTCGCTTGGCTGGGAAAGTCCCTGGTGCAGTATTAGCTTTATTGATTGCGTTGATTGCTTCTAATTTAGGTGTTATTCCCACGGATGCTCCAGTATTTGATGCTGTATGGTCTTATATTGTACCGCTTGCTATTCCGTTGTTGTTGTTTCAATTAGATCTTCATGCTCTATTTAAGGAAAGTGGACGTATGCTGTTTATTTTCCTGATTAGTTCAATCGGGACGATCATTGGAACGCTTGTCTCATTTGCCCTATTGAAAGACTATATTCCTGAGCTGGATAAAGTTGCCGGAATGATTTCAGCTTCTTATACAGGAGGCGGTGTCAATTTTGCAGCCATGTCAGCTAAGCTTAACCCTGCTAAAGATGTTATTGCAGCAACAATTGTTGCTGATAATTTGATGATGGCTTGTTACTTTTTTATTTTGATTGGTATCTCTTCCTCATATTGGGTCAGAAAAGTTTGGGGAAGTCCATATCAGGATAAATTGGAGCAGGAATATCATGATCCGAGTGTGAATAAGGCTGCCGAGTATTGGAAACCTAAATCCATTTCGCTACAGAGTATAGCCTTATCTTTGGCTGCCTCGATTTTGTTGGTCGCAGTTTCATTCTCATTATCCGGTTTTTTGCAAAATCATTTTCAAAGTATTGATGGTGTTGCATTAAAAATGCTGACAGGTTTAATTAGTGACAAATATTTGCTGTTAACGACATTTACATTGGCAGTTGTTTTATTTTTCCGTAAAGGCATTCAAAAACTAGATGGCAGTCAAGAATTAGGGACATATTGTATTTATCTGTTTTTTGTTGTGATTGGTGTTCCTGCCTCTATACCGTTGATTATTAAAACAGCACCATTACTCTTTGTTTTTACTTTGATTATTGCGGTATTGAATTTGTTGCTGACGTTAGTGTTAGGCAAGCTGTTCAAATTCAGTATTGAAGAAGTTGTATTGGCTTGTAATGCCAATATTGGAGGGCCGACTACTGCAGCAGCCTTAGCCATCAGTAAAGGTTGGCGTGATTTAGTCGGTGCAATTTTGTTAATTGGTACTGTAGGCTACATTATCGGTAACTATATAGGTTCGTTTGTATATGCCCTATTGAGCTGAAGACTAATCTAACAATCCATAAACCTTTTCAGACGACCCCTTCCAACAAACGTCGTCTGAAAACCCAAACCACAAGAAAAACAGATCCACTGGAAGACTTGTTCAACTGAAGATAATCCTGTATTGGTGCAAGGGTAAGAAACATGGAAGATTTATACATAACGCTCGCTTTGGGCGTGGTTGCGATGATTGCTGGGTTTATCGATGCAATTGCGGGCGGAGGGGGGTTAATTACACTGCCTGCACTCTTGTTGGCGGGTATTCCTCCTGTATCGGCAATTGCTACCAATAAGCTGCAAGCTGCCGCTGCTACGTTTTCGGCTACAGTTTCTTTTGCGCGCAAAGGTTTGATTGATTGGAAGAAAGGTCTTCCGATCGCAGCGGCATCGTTTGTAGGCGGTGTGGTCGGCGCATTATCTGTCAGCTTGGTTTCTAAGGATATTCTGCTGGCAGTCGTGCCGGTTTTGTTGATATTCGTCGCGCTGTATTTTGTGTTTTCGCCCAAGCTTGACGGCAGCAAGGAAGGTAAAGCCAGAATGTCGTTTTTTCTGTTCGGGCTGACGGTTGCGCCGCTTTTGGGATTTTACGATGGTGTGTTCGGACCGGGTGTCGGCTCGTTTTTTCTGATTGCCTTTATTGTTTTGCTCGGCTGCAAGTTGTTGAATGCGATGTCCTATACCAAATTGGCGAATGTTGCCTGTAATCTTGGTTCTCTGTCGGTATTTCTGCTGCACGGTTCGATTATTTTTCCGATTGCGGCGACGATGGCAGTCGGCGCGTTCGTTGGTGCGAATTTAGGTGCGAGATTTGCCGTCCGCTTCGGTTCGAAGCTGATTAAGCCGCTACTGATTGTCATCAGTATCTCGATGGCTGTGAAATTGTTGATAGACGAGCGCAATCCGCTATATCAGATGATTGTTTCGATGTTTTGAACCTTTTCAGACGACCCCTTCAAAAACGTCGTCTGAAACCCCAAACCACAAGAAAAA
>NZ_KV812117.1:49344-64856 GCF_001813335.1 Neisseria sp. HMSC055H02
CCAAACCACAAGAAAAATAGATCCACAGGAAGACTTGTTCAACTGCGCGGCAAAGTCGATTTGCTGATCGGCTGATAGAAGGGAAGCAAAAAGATCGTTTTTCCAACCATTCCATTTTGGCATCTGGAAAAGCACATAAGATATTAATGAAAGATTTTGATTATTAAGAGGTAAATAAAGATTTTGGAGGGATTTTCTTTTCGAAAAACAATAATGTACCTATGTGGAAAGTATTATGGAGTAAATATGAAGCTGCCTGATTTACTGATGGGAATATTCTTGGCAGTTTCTGCAGCCCTTCTGAATGCAACCATCGGCATATTCAGTAAGGTATTAATGGAGCAAGGCTTGTCTGTTCAGCATATTGCATTTTTGAAAACTTTGACAGGTTTTGTGTTCATCAGCATTTTGCTTTGCCGTACCGGTTTTACCAGACAAATTGTAGATATTTCAAAAAAGAAAGAGGCAATCTTGCCGTTGCTGTTAAAAGTCGCAATTTGTGCTTTTTTCGGAATTTACACTTTGTTTTTCTTTGAAACCACCGCTTATCAATACGGTAATGCTGCGAATGTAGTAGTTGTATTAATGGCATCGGCTGCCGTATCTGCCTTGATATTGGACAGCATACTGTTAGACGAACGTATTTATATTTCTTCAGTCGTCGGTGTGGGTTTGGCAGTATCGGGGATCGCGGTGATTTCTTGGACGGGAGAAGGAAGTTTAAGGTTGATTCTGAATGCCGCGCTGGCGGGTTCGGGCTACGGTTGTTTTTCCGTTTTGATTAAAAAATTCGGCTTAAACGGCGGTATTTATTTGACACGGATCTTGATGTTTTTTGGAAGTATTTTTTTGTTTATCCCTTCATTGGAAGGTATTGAGGATATACATTGGCAATGGTCTTTTATTCCGCCACTCTTGGCATTGTCTTTATTGCCGACGATTTTAGGATTTTATTGTACAACTAAAGCATTGGATTATTTGAGTGCCGCGAAGGTGCAGGTAACTGAATTGGCCGAGCCATTATTTGCCGCCGTACTGGCTTGGATGTTTTTGAATGAAATACCGGAAGGACGCTTCTTTGTCGGCGCTATTCTGATTATTGCCGGTATTGTGTCTATCAATGGATTGTATAGACCATTGTTGAAGCGAGTTGAATAGTTTTTATTTCCCAAGATTTCAGACGACCCCTTCAAAAATGTCGTCTGAAACCCCAAACCACAAGAAAAATAGATCCACAGGAGAACTGAACATGGCTGCCAACCAACGTTACCGCAAACCGCTGCCCGGTACGGATTTGGAATACTACGACGCGCGTGCGGCGTGTGAGGACATTCAAGCCGGCTCTTACGACAAGCTGCCTTACACGAGCCGTATTTTGGCGGAGAACTTGGTCAACCGCGCGGACAAAGTCGATTTGCCGACGCTGCAAAGCTGGCTGGGCCAATTGATAGAAGGGAAACAGGAAATCGATTTTCCGTGGTATCCCGCGCGGGTGGTGTGCCACGATATTCTGGGGCAGACCGCGCTGGTGGATTTGGCGGGTTTGCGCGATGCGATCGCAGAGAAGGGCGGCGATCCTGCCAAAGTGAATCCGGTGGTGCAGACGCAGCTTATCGTCGACCACTCGCTGGCGGTGGAATGCGGCGGCTACGACCCCGATGCGTTCCGCAAAAACCGCGAAATCGAAGACCGCCGCAACGAAGACCGTTTCCACTTTATCAACTGGACGAAAACCGCTTTTGAAAATGTGGACGTGATTCCGGCGGGCAACGGCATCATGCACCAAATCAATCTGGAAAAAATGTCGCCCGTCGTCCAAGTCAAAAACGGCGTGGCGTTCCCCGACACCTGCGTCGGCACGGACTCGCACACGCCGCACGTCGATGCGCTGGGCGTGATTTCCGTGGGCGTGGGCGGTTTGGAAGCGGAAACCGTGATGCTGGGACGCGCGTCCATGATGCGCCTGCCCGATATTGTCGGCGTGGAGCTGACGGGCAAACGGCAGGCGGGGATTACGGCGACGGATATTGTGTTGGCGCTGACCGAGTTTCTGCGCAAAGAGCGCGTGGTCGGGGCGTTTGTCGAATTTTTCGGCGAAGGCGCGAGAAGCTTGTCCATCGGCGACCGCGCGACCATTTCCAACATGACGCCGGAGTTCGGCGCGACTGCCGCCATGTTCGCCATCGACGCGCAAACCATTGATTATTTGAAACTGACCGGACGCGACGACGCGCAGGTGAAATTGGTGGAAACCTACGCCAAAAACGCAGGGCTGTGGGCGGACGACCTGAAAACCGCCGTTTATCCGCGCGTATTGAAGTTTGATTTGAGCAGCGTAACGCGCAACATGGCAGGCCCGAGCAACCCGCACGCGCGTTTTGCCACCGTCGATTTGGCGGCGAAAGGGCTGGCGAAGCCTTACGAAGAGCCTTCAGACGGCCTCATGCCCGACGGCGCGGTCATCATCGCCGCGATTACCAGTTGCACCAACACTTCCAATCCGCGCAACGTCGTTGCCGCCGCGCTCTTGGCGCGCAACGCCAACCGCTTCGGGCTGAAACGCAAACCGTGGGTTAAAACCTCGTTCGCCCCCGGCTCGAAAGTGGCGGAAATCTATTTGAAAGAAGCAGGTCTGTTGCCCGAAATGGAAAAACTCGGCTTCGGCATCGTCGCCTTCGCCTGCACTACCTGCAACGGCATGAGCGGCGCGCTCGACCCGAAAATCCAGCAGGAAATCATAGACCGCGATTTGTACGCCACCGCCGTACTGTCGGGCAACCGCAACTTCGACGGCCGCATCCACCCGTATGCGAAACAGGCTTTCCTCGCTTCGCCCCCGCTGGTGGTGGCCTACGCCGTCGCCGGCAGCATCCGTTTCGATATTGAAAACGACGTACTCGGCGTTTCAGACGACGGCAAGGAAATCCGCCTGAAAGACATCTGGCCGACCGACGAAGAAATCGATGCCGTCGTCGCCGAATATGTGAAACCGCAGCAGTTCCGCGACGTGTATGTGCCGATGTTCGACACCGGCAAAGCGCAAAAAGCTCCGAGTCCGCTGTACGACTGGCGTCCGATGTCCACCTACATCCGCCGTCCGCCCTATTGGGAAGGCGCGCTGGCAGGCGAACGCAGCCTGACGGGAATGCGCCCCTTGGCGATTCTGCCCGACAACATCACCACCGACCACATTTCGCCGTCCAACGCGATTCTGGCGGCGAGTGCGGCGGGCGAATATCTGGCGAAAATGGGTTTGCCCGAAGAAGACTTCAATTCCTACGCCACCCACCGCGGCGACCACCTCACCGCCCAACGCGCCACCTTCGCCAATCCCAAATTGTTTAACGAAATGGTGAAAAACGAAGACGGCAGCGTGCGCCAAGGCTCACTCGCCCGCGTCGAACCCGAAGGCGAAACCATGCGCATGTGGGAAGCCATCGAAACCTATATGAACCGCAAACAGCCGCTCATCATCATCGCCGGCGCGGACTACGGACAAGGCTCCAGCCGCGACTGGGCGGCGAAAGGCGTGCGGCTGGCGGGCGTGGAAGCCATCGCCGCCGAAGGTTTCGAGCGCATCCACCGCACCAACCTCATCGGCATGGGCGTCTTGCCGCTGCAATTCAAAGCCGGCACCAACCGCCACACCCTGCAACTGGACGGCACGGAAACCTACGACGTGGTCGGCGAACGCAAACCGCGCGGCGACCTGACCCTCGTCATCCACCGCAAAAACGGCGAGACCGTCGAAGTCCCCGTGACTTGCCGCCTCGATACCGCAGAGGAAGTGCTGGTGTACGAAGCCGGCGGCGTGCTGCAACGGTTTGCACAGGATTTTTTGGAAGGGAACGCGGCGTAGAGGTCGTCTGAAAAGCAGACGTAGCGTGGGTCGGGTTCAACATTTTGCTCATTCACGTAATTCCCGATATGGCAGGCATCTACTGTAAATCGTCATTCCCGCGCAGGCGGGAATCCAGAAAGTGGAATTGAGGAAATCTTTTTATCCGATGAGTTTCTGTGCGGATAAGTCTGGATTCCCGCCTACGCGGGAATGACGGGGTTTAATAATCTGCCGTATCACAACACAGCAGCCGTAGATTGGGGTGAACCCCGACATTTTGCGGAATCAAACGGCTTTGGTCGGAGTGGCAGCCTAATGTACTTCTGGAAAGTGGGCGCAGCGTGGGCTTTGCCCACGAAAGAAAGGCTAAATTGACACGGTAAAAATCGTGGGCAGAGCCCACGCTACATAAGGAGAACCCCAAAATGCCGCAAATCAAAATCCCCGCCGTTTACTACCGCGGCGGCACATCCAAAGGCGTGTTTTTCAAACGCTCCGACCTGCCCGAAGCGGCGCGGGAAGCGGGAAGCGCGCGCGACAAAATCCTGTTGCGCGTACTCGGCAGCCCCGACCCCTACGGCAAGCAGATAGACGGTTTGGGCAACGCCAGCTCGTCCACCAGCAAGGCGGTGATTTTGGACAAGTCCGAACGCGCCGACCACGATGTCGACTACCTTTTCGGGCAAGTTTCCATCGACAAGCCTTTCGTCGATTGGAGCGGCAACTGCGGCAACCTCACCGCCGCCGTGGGCGCGTTCGCCATCGAACAGGGCTTGGTCGATAAAGGTAAAATCCCTTCAGACGGTATCTGCACGGTGAAAATCTGGCAGAAAAACATCGGCAAAACCATCATCGCCCACGTTCCGATGCAAAACGGCGAAGTCTTGGAAACGGGGAATTTCGAGTTGGACGGCGTTACCTTTCCCGCCGCCGAAGTGCAAATCGAATTCCTCGACCCCGCCGACGGCGAAGGCAGTATGTTCCCGACCGGCAACCTAGTGGACGAGCTGGACGTTCCCGACATAGGTCGTCTGAAAGCCACGCTCATCAACGCGGGCATTCCGACCGTTTTCCTGAACGCCGCCGACTTGGGCTACACGGGCAAAGAGTTGCAGGACGACATCAACAACGATGCCGCCGCGCTGGAAAAATTCGAGAAAATCCGCGCTTACGGTGCGCTGAAAATGGGCTTGATTAACGACGTGTCCGAAGCCGCCGCCCGCGCGCACACGCCGAAAGTCGCCTTCGTCGCCCCCGCCGCCGATTACACCGCTTCCAGCGGCAAAACCGTGAACGCCGCCGACATCGATTTGCTGGTACGCGCCCTGAGCATGGGCAAACTGCACCACGCCATGATGGGCACCGCCTCGGTCGCCATCGCCGCAGCAGCAGCAGTCCCCGGCACGCTGGTCAACCTCGCCGCAGGCGGCGGAACGCGCAACGAAGTGCGCTTCGGTCATCCTTCCGGCACATTGCGCGTCGGCGCGGCGGCAGAATGTTCGGACGGCATTTGGGCAGTGAAAAAAGCCGTCATGAGCCGCAGCGCGCGTGTGATTATGGAAGGGCGGGTGCGCGTTCCCGATGATTGTTTTTGAAATCATGTAGGACGGACATCACTGTCCACTGTTTCAGACGACATTTGATAAAGGATTGCAATAAAGCCGAATAGCCTAATCGCCGTCATTCCCGCGCAGGCGGGAATCCACAGTCGATATTCTGTTTCCTGATTTTTATCAGAGCTTGCTTGTTAGCAAATATGGATTCCCGCCTGCGCGGGAATGACGATAGAAAATGCGGCATACGCTTTGCCCAAAGAGGCCGTCTGAAACATATCCCGCCCAACGCCCATCCTTTTTCAGACGACCCCACCAAAAAAACAACCACAAACTACAAGGAGAAACATCATGTCCGACCAACTCATCCTCGTCCTGAACTGCGGCAGTTCCTCGCTTAAAGGCGCCGTTATCGACCGCAAAAGCGGCAGCGTCGTCCTAAGCTGCCTCGGCGAACGTTTGGGTACGCCCGAAGCCGTCATCACCTTCAACAAAGACGGCAACAAACGCCAAGTTCCCCTGACCGGCCGCAACTGCCACGCCGGCGCAGTGGGTATGCTGTTGAACGAACTGGAAAAACACGGCCTGCACGACCGCATCAAAGCCATCGGCCACCGCATCGCCCACGGCGGCGAAAAATATCACGAGTCCGTCCTCATCGACCAAGACGTCCTTGACGAACTGAAAGCCTGCATCCCGCTCGCCCCGCTGCACAACCCCGCCAACATCAGCGGCATCCTCGCCGCGCAGGAACACTTCCCCGGCCTGCCCAACGTCGGCGTGATGGACACCTCGTTCCACCAAACCATGCCCGAACGCGCCTACACCTACGCCGTGCCACGCGAATTGCGCAAAAAACACGCCTTCCGCCGCTACGGCTTCCACGGCACCAGCATGCGCTACGTCGCCCCCGAAGCCGCGCGGATTCTGGGCAAACCGCTGGAAGACCTGCGCATGATCGTCGCCCACCTCGGCAACGGAGCGTCCATCACCGCCATCCGAAACGGCAAATCCGTCGATACCAGCATGGGCTTCACCCCCATCGAAGGCCTCGTTATGGGCACCCGCTGCGGCGACATCGACCCCGGCGTGTACAGCTACCTGACCGCCCACGCCGGCATGAACATCGAGCAAGTCGATGAAATGTTGAACAAAAAATCAGGATTGCTCGGCATCTCCGAACTTTCCAACGACTGCCGTACCCTCGAAATCGCGGCCGACGAAGGCCACGAAGGCGCACGCCTCGCCCTCGAAGTCATGACCTACCGCCTCGCCAAATACATCGCCTCCATGTCGGTCGCCTGCGGCGGCATAGACGCCCTCGTTTTCACCGGCGGCATCGGCGAAAACTCCCGAAACATCCGCGCCAAAACCGTCGCCTACCTCGACTATTTGGGTCTGCACATCGACACCAAAGCCAATATGGAAAAACGCTACGGCAATTCAGGCATCATCAGCCCGACAGGTTCCATGCCCGCCGTTTTGGTCGTACCGACCAACGAAGAGCTGATGATCGCCCTCGATACCGCCGCACTGGCAGGCTTTTTGCAAGAAGCAGGCTAGGGGTTAGGGCAGAGCATTTTTGAAAGAGAAAAGAGGTCGTCTGAAAGATGGGTTTCAGACGACCTCTTTGTTTGGAAAAACGAGTTTATGCTTTTCTTTGTTATTTGAAAGAGAACTAAGAGGGTGGGGGATGTTTTAAACTTAAAAGAAAGGCTATAAAACAGATATTTTCCCGACTTAGGCAAAAGTTAAATTTCAAGAATAGATGTTTATCATCGCATCAATTTCAAACCTTGAAATAGTTTCTTAAGAAATTAATTGGGATAAGTAAGTAACAATTAAACGTAATTCAGACAGGTTTTACATTTCAACCAAAATTAGAATACCTGCCGATCATGCTTGAATAGTCATTGGGTTAGATAACGAAAGATGACGATAGATTATAAAAGGGGAAGTTTGTTATATTCCATTTAAAATAGTTACTTGATTGAGTAATGGTGCGGATATAGAATGCCCGTTTCCCTATATCTTATCTGATGGCAAAATAAAATCAATAAGATATTATTATTTAATAAACATAAAATAATATTCGATATTAGGCTTTATGCGAATCCTCAGATTGGTCTTGTTTTTGAAATCAAGGTAAATCGGAGCGGCTGCGGATTTATCCAAGATTCGGATGTCAGTTTTGTAGAAAGCCTGTTAGTTTAATGCTCGGGTAAAGTAAATCATGGAAACAAAGTCAGCAAACGGCGGGCAAACTCCCGACACATTGGGCAAACCGGTCAAAATGCAAAACAGGCGCAAGCGGAATATGGCAGTGGTTACGCTGCTATTTGTTTTGGCGGCTATTGGCGTGGCATTTGCTTATGTTTTGTTTTGGCAGCACGAAGAAACAACTGAAGACGCATATGTTGCGGGATATTTGGTTCAGATTACGCCGCAAGTCGGCGGGACAGTGCGCAAAGTCATGTTTGACGACACGGATGTTGTGAAAAAAGGCGATGTTTTGGTTACTCTGGACGACAGTGATTTCCAGCTGGCGTATGACAGGGCGCAAAACGAGCTGATTCAGGCAATCCGTCAAAACAAGCAGCAGACGGCAGTCAATTCCCAGGCGAGGGCGCAAGTGTTGCTGCGTAAAGCCGATTTGGCACGCGCTCAGGCAGATTTGCGGCGCCGGGAGGCCCTATCCGGTACGGATGCCATTTCCGGTGAGGAGTTGAGCCATGCCCGGGCGGCGGTCGTTCAGGCGCAAGCAGCATTGAAAGCAGTGGAAGCGGAAGAGGCTTCGGCTCAGGCTGCGTTGGGTAACAATATTCCAGTGCGTGAGCAACCTGCCGTTCAAACAGCAGTGAGCAAGATTAAAGATGCCTGGCTGAATTTGCAGCGTACACAAATCCGCGCGCCTATGGGCGGGCAGATTGCCAAACGCAATGTCCAAGTCGGACAGAGAATTTCGCAAGGCGCGGCGTTGATGGCAGTTGTTCCCCTGACGGATTTGTGGGTGGATGCCAATTTTAAAGAATCGCAATTACGAAAAATGAAAATCGGACAGCCTGTGGAAATGACTGCCGATTTGTACGGCAAAAAAGTGGTTTACCACGGTAAAGTCATGGGCTTGTCCGCAGGGACGGGCAGCGCGTTTTCGCTTTTGCCGCCGCAAAACGCAACGGGCAACTGGATTAAAGTCGTTCAGCGCGTACCGGTCAGAATCAGCCTGGATCCTAACGAATTGAAAGCAAACCCCTTGCGCGTCGGTCTTTCTATGACAGTCAAAGTCGATATTGCCGAAGCGGGTTCTGGCAAGCCGATGACGGCGGTCGCCGTGAAAAATTCGGCAGCCCCAGAAACGGACAGCGTAGATTGGGCGGCGGCTAATGCATTAATCGATAAGATTTTTGAAAAATACGCCAAATAACCTGTTTCAGACGACCTTCGGTATCCCGACAGGTCGTCTGAAACGTTCATATCCGGCAAATTAGTGAAATAAGTAGTGCGATCAGGATGAGGGACTTGCTCATTCTGTTTCAAGAGAAAGTCGATACGGCAAACCCCGCCTAGGTTGAAAGCGGGAATGGCAATGTCGGCAGTGAAGGAAGATTTCGATGAATTATCCGCCGTTGACAGGCATCAGGTTGGTCTTGGTTACATTGTCGCTGAGCCTGGCCGTCTTTATGGAAGTATTGGATACGACGATTGCCAATGTTGCCGTCCCCGTTATTGCCGGTAATTTGGGTGCGGCAACAACTCAGGGAACGTGGGTGATTACATCATTTGCCGTGGCAAATGCCATTTCCGTACCGCTGACCGGGTTTATTGCGAAGCGGATGGGTGAAGTGCGGCTGTTTGTCGGATCGGTCATCGGCTTCGTGATTACATCTTGGCTGTGCGGTATTTCACCGAATTTGCAAACCTTGGTGCTCTTCCGTATTTTGCAGGGTTTTGTAGCGGGGCCGCTGATTCCTTTGTCCCAAAGCCTTCTGATGGCATCTTACCCGCTCGAGAAGCGGACTTTGGCATTGGCACTCTGGGCAATGACAGTCGTAGTCGCCCCTGTTTTAGGGCCGATTTTCGGTGGCTGGATTTCGGACAACTGGCATTGGGGTTGGATATTCTTCATCAATATCCCTATCGGCATTTTGTCTGCGTTAATTGCCTGGCAGCAACTGCGCGACCGTGAAACCGATACGGTTAAAACACCTATTGATTACACGGGGCTGATTTTGATGATCGTCGGTATCGGCTCGTTGCAAATGATGTTGGACAGGGGGAAAGAGCTCGATTGGTTCGCATCGGGTGAAATTATCGTATTGGCAGTCGTTGCAACGGTATGCCTGACTTATTTCATCGTTTGGGAATTGGATGAAAAATATCCGATTGTCGATTTGTCTTTGTTTAAAAACCGCAACTTCACCATCGGCGTCCTGACGACTTCGCTCGGGTTTATGGTGTATATGGGCACGTTGACGCTTTTGCCGCTGGTGTTGCAGTCCAACCTCGGTTATACCGCCACATGGGCGGGATTGGCAGCTGCGCCTATCGGATTTCTGCCGATTTTCCTATCTCCTTTGATAGGGCGGTTCGGCAATAAAATCGATATGCGCCTGTTGGTTACCGGTAGTTTTTTGATGTTTGCCTTTACTTTTCATTGGCGGACGGATTTTTATGCAGGAATGGACATGAGCAGCGTTGTCTGGCCGCAGTTTTGGCAGGGTTTGGGTGTGGCCATGTTCTTCCTGCCGCTGACTACCATTACTCTGTCGCACATGAAAGGTCCGCAAATCGCATCGGCAAGCAGTTTGTCGAATTTTCTGCGTGTCTTTATGGGTGGTGTCGGTGTGTCTGTCGTCAGTACCATGTGGGAGCGGCGGGAGGCTTTACATCATACGCAACTGACCGAACATATCACGCCGTATTCTCCGGATACCGCCGAAGCAGTCCGTCAGATGGCGGAAGCGGGTTTGAACGGAGGGCAGGCAGTGGGTCTGATAAACAGCACCATTACTCAACAGGGTTTTATCGTTGGCTCGAATGAGATATTTTTGGCGGGCAGTATCTTGTTCATTATCATGATTCCCATTATTTGGCTGGCGAAGCCGCCTTTCCATCACGACGGAGGCGGAGGAGGGCATTAATGAGTGTTGCTGCGGAAGGAACTGGAATCGCTAATTCGAGAGAAAAGTTCGTCTTAAAACGGTAACGATAGTTTCAGACGACCTTTTCATATGCAGAAGCTTTGGAAATCCGCTATAATTTCGCCTCATTCATTTCGCGGTCAAAGCGTTTCGCGAAAACAACATTTGGAAGATTTATCCCGACAGGCGGTCGGTTTTTTGTCAAAATGCTTGAACTAACGCTGTTTTTTATGGTATAAATCGCGTTTTACTATTTTAGAAGTTTGGAGACTAACCATGGCACGAGTTTGCAAAGTGACCGGTAAGCGCCCGATGTCTGGCAACAACGTATCACACGCCAACAACAAAACCAAACGTCGTTTTTTGCCTAACTTGCAATCACGTCGTTTCTGGGTAGAAAGTGAAAACCGCTGGGTTCGCCTGCGCGTTTCTAACGCTGCATTGCGTACCATCGACAAAGTAGGCATTGATGTCGTATTGGCTGATTTGCGTGCTCGCGGCGAAGCTTAATTTAAACCGTTAATTAAGGATTACTGCAATGCGCGATAAAATCAAACTGGAATCCAGTGCTGGTACTGGTCATTTCTACACCACTACCAAAAATAAACGCACTATGCCCGGCAAATTGGAAATCAAAAAATTTGATCCGGTTGCCCGCAAACATGTTATTTACAAAGAAACCAAATTGAAATAATCCGGTTTCTGAGAAATGGAAAAGCCTCTGTCGGACAGGGGCTTTTTTATTTAGAACCTTATATGTTCAAAGTTGCTGTGGAAAATATATAAAAGGTCGTCTGAAAAGCATTTCAGACGACCTTTTGATGTGTTTAAACGGATTAGCCGGTCAGTTGTTTGGTAATCAGTTTTTTCAGCGGCGGGAAGTTGTTGCTGGCGCGCAATACCAAGCCGCGCAGGATTTTGGCAGGCGCGGTTTCATTGGTAAAGAGTTTGAGCAGCATATTGGTGCCGTGGTAAATCGGCTGGGCATGGAGCATATGCTTGGTGCTGTATTTTTCCAGCAGGCTGGTGGCGCCGATGTCTTGACCGCGTTGTTCTGCTTCGAGAACCAGTTTTGCCAAGAGGTCCGCGCTGGATAGACCTAAGTTGAAACCGTGTGCGGTAACAGGGTGCATACCTACGGCGGCGTCGCCGATTAAGGCGCTGTGTTTGCCATAGAAGCGTTGGGCAATCATGCCGACCAAGGGGTAGTTGTGAATGGTGCTGACCAATTCCATGTCGCCCAAACGGCCTTTGAGTTGCTCTTTGACGCTGGCTGCCAATTCTTCGGGAGACATTTTTTTGATGGTGTCTGCCTTGTCGCTATCGACGGTAATGACTGTGTTGGTCAGATGTTCTTCCAAGGGTAGCAGGGCGATGGTGCGGCCGTAGTGGAAGCATTCGTAAGCGGTATGCTGGTTGGACAGGGTATGCTTCATGCGGCAGACAAACATGGTGCGACTGTAATCGTGCATATCGGAGGAAATGCCCAGTTGTCGGCGGGTTTGGGAAAAGCGGCTGTCTGCTGCCAAGAGTAGGCGGCCGCTCAAAACTTCGCCGTTTTCCAAGATGACTTGGGCTTCATCTTCGGAAGTTTTGACTTCTTTGACGCCCGTACCGGTCAGAATGGTAACGTTTTCCAGTTTGGATACGACTTCATAAGCGGCTTTGCGGATATTGTGGTTTGAAATCAGATAACCTAAGCAGTCGGCAGGTTCGCCGCGCGCTTGGGTCGGTTGCGGGAAGTGGAGTTGGTAATCGGACTGCCCGTTCAAGACTTTTGCATCGCGTAAGGGGTAAATTTCGTCTTTCGGAATCAAATCCCACATGCCCAAGCGTTGCATAATTTCGCGGGATAGGTGGGTTAGCGCGATTTCCCTGCCGTCGTAAGGCGGATTTTGCAAAACCTCCAGGGGGCTTTTTTCAATCAGGGTAACTTTTAAACCGCTTCCGGCCAGTTCGGCTGCAAAGCTGAGTCCTGCCGGTCCCGCACCTACGACGAGAATATCGCTGTGTAAGCTCATAAGGCATCCTTTGTATTTAATGGAATAGAGGTTTCAGGGGATCTTGGGATAAGGTCGTCTGAAAAAGAGAACTGGATGTGATTATAGCAAAATAGATGGAGAAAAAAGAAGGATGTAAATGATCAGGGGAAATTTTACTTTGGCCTTAATGTAAATCAAGAATTCGGTAATGCCGGATTGCAGATGGTGGGTATTCAATGCGACATATTTTGCAGTGGTGGCCTCGCCAACAGGAATCGAACCTGTATTTTACGCTTAGGAGGCATACGTTCTATCCGTTGAACTATGGCGAGCGTGTTAAACTTTTCCTGCAATAAACGATAATAATCCTGCGGCAATCAGCGGACCGACCGGAATGCCGCCCATAAACGCCACACCGATAACCGTACCGATCAAAAGACCTGTTACCAAAACAGGTTGTTCGCTCATCAGCGGTACGCCGCGTCCTGCCAGCCAGGCGACAAGGATGCCGATTAATACGGCGGCAATCATTTTAAAATTGACAAACTCCGACAGCGGCGGAATTTGAACCTTCCCTGAAACCAGTGGACTTAAAACCCCGATTGTCAGCAAAATAATCCCAAAATGCAAGCCGTGTTTTTCCATGAAAGGAATATATTGCGACAAAGCAGTCTGCTGCATTAAAAGCAAAATTGCTGCGGAAATCGTAATCGAGTTGTTGTTGCTGACGACGCCGAGAAAAATCAGCGTCACCAAAAACATCGGGACGAAATTGAAATTCATCAGATTTAAGAAACCCGTACCAATGATTCCTCAGCCAACTGAATCATCGCCTGCTTGACTTCGCTGTCGGGCAATACTGCCAAAGAAGCCACGGCTTGCTCAACGGCTTTTCGTGCTTCGGAAATCGAATAAGTCAGCGCGTCGGAATGGACGACATAATCATGGATTTTTTGGAAACTGCTGCGATCCGCATTTTCCAAAGCGTGGCGCACATCGTCCGCCACTTGTTTCGAACCGTTGCGCATCAGATAAATCAGCGGCAGAGTCGGTTTGCCTTCTGCCAAATCGTCGCCGACGTTTTTACCGATTTCTTCGGTTTCGCCCGAATAATCCAAAACATCATCAATAATTTGGAACGCCGTACCGACATACATGCCGTAGTCTTTCAACGCCTGCTCATGTTCGGGGGCGGCGTTGCCCAAAATCGCGCCAACCTGCGCGGCCGCTTCAAACAACTTGGCCGTTTTATATTGAATCACTTGAACATATTGCGCTTCAGTAATATCGGTATTGCCGATGTTCATCAGCTGCATGACCTCGCCTTCGGCAATAATATTGGTTGCATCCGCCATGACTTCCAAAATGCGCATACTGCCGGAATCAACCATCAATTGGAAAGCGCGCGTATATAAAAAGTCGCCGACCAACACCGCCGCCGCGTTGCCGAACAGATTATTCGCCGTTTCGCGTCCGCGGCGCAAATCGCTTTCATCGACCACATCATCATGCAGCAGGGTCGAAGTGTGGATAAATTCCACCATTGCCGCCAAAGCATACAGCTTATCTCCATCATAGCCGACCGACTTACCTGCCAAAATCGTCATAATCGGACGCAGACGCTTACCGCCGGCACTGATAATATAAGTACCGATTTGCGAAATCAGCGCAACATCAGACTGAACCGCTTGGTTGATCACCTCATTGACCCGTGAAAGGTCTTCAGGCAGATGGCGTTGGAAATAAGGCAGGTTTTCGAGCATAACACATTCTCAGTCAGCAAAATGAAGCAGGCTTGCCGTATAAATAAATGGGTTGGGTATAAGGCGGAAATAATATTGCCGCATAAAAAATATCGGCAATCCAACGCGCGATTATAGCAGCAAAGCCCGTTTGACACATCTTTCAGACGATCCTGCCTCCATAAACGAAATAAACTTTGACAAAACAGGCAAATAGCAATAGAATCTCGTGTTTCGCACAATGGTGTGCGGGATATTAACCATAATTCTCATGGAGTTGAGTATGTACGCGGTCGTAAAAACCGGCGGCAAACAATATAAAGTTGCCGTTGGCGAAAAATTGAAAGTAGAACAGATACCAGCCGAACTCGACAGCCAAATCGAACTGACCGAAGTTTTGATGATTGCTGACGGCGAATCTGTAAAAGTTGGCGCTCCTTTCATTGAAGGCGCAAAAGTAACAGCTAAAGTAGTAGCCCATGGTCGCGGCGAGAAAGTACGCATTTTCAAAATGCGCCGCCGTAAACACTACCAAAAACGCCAAGGCCATCGCCAAAATTTCACCCAAATCGAAATCGTGGCAATCGCCTAATTTTTGAAA
The DNA here is from genome assembly GCF_001813335.1 of Neisseria sp. HMSC055H02. Lineage (NCBI taxonomy): Bacteria > Pseudomonadati > Pseudomonadota > Betaproteobacteria > Neisseriales > Neisseriaceae > Neisseria > Neisseria sp. HMSC055H02. The sequence continues at coordinate 64,205 of NZ_KV812117.1, forward strand.
CTTAGGAGTATTACAAATGGCAAGTAAAAAAGCAGGCGGTAGCACCCGCAACGGTCGCGATTCAGAAGCCAAACGCTTGGGCGTAAAAGCCTACGGCAACGAGCTGATTCCGGCAGGTTCCATCATCGTCCGCCAACGCGGTACCAAATTCCACGCCGGCGACAACGTAGGCATGGGCAAAGATCACACTTTGTTCGCCAAAGTTGACGGTTATGTTGAATTCAAAACCAAAGGCGCGCTGAACCGTAAAACGGTCAGCATCCGTCCTTACACCGGTTCTGAAGAATAATCCGAGTTTATCGTGATATTGAGAAAGCCGTATTTCTTAGGGAATACGGCTTTTTTGTTTGTGTCAGGTTGAGTAGTTTTACAGGTCGGCATTAGCCGGGCCATTTGTTTTTTGATACGACACCTGTCATAAGTCGTCATTCAGTCTCTTTCTGCATGAGGACAAATTGTGGCGAGAATTTGCTTTTGAATTCCGGAAACCTTTTTCAAATACCTGTTTCTTGGAATTTTGATGAATTCCTGCCTGTCTGAGAATAGCTGCGGAGGATAGGTACTGCAGCAAAAATGAAGCAGATCGGTTTATATACCCAAAATTTCAGGTTTCCAATAAAACCAAAAGGTCGTCTGAAAACTTTTCAGACGA
>NZ_KV812117.1:64956-88133 GCF_001813335.1 Neisseria sp. HMSC055H02
TCGTCTGAAAACTTTTCAGACGACCTTTTTATCAACTGTAAATCTCAGCCCCTTTCTTCACAAACTCGACCGCTTTGTCCTCCATGCCCTGCCGTTGGGCTTTTTGCTTGTCGGCGTAGTCGCGCACTTCCTGCGTGATTTTCATCGAGCAGAATTTGGGGCCGCACATCGAGCAGAAGTGGGCGATTTTCGCGCCTTCGGCGGGCAGGGTTTCGTCGTGGAAGCTTTCGGCGCGTTCGGGGTCGAGGCTGAGGCGGAATTGGTCGCGCCAGCGGAATTCGAAACGCGCCTTGCTCAGGGCGTTGTCGCGCAACTGCGCACCCGGCCAGCCTTTGGCGAGGTCGGCGGCGTGGGCGGCGAGTTTGTAGGTGATGATGCCGGTGCGCACGTCTTCTTTGTCGGGCAGGCCGAGATGCTCTTTCGGGGTAACGTAGCAGAGCATGGCTGTGCCGTACCAGCCGATATTGGTCGCGCCTATGCCCGAGGTGATGTGGTCGTAGCCGGGGGCGATGTCGGTAACGAGCGGGCCGAGTGTGTAGAAAGGCGCTTCAAAGCAGTGTTGCAGCTCTTCGGTCATGTTTTCTTTGACGCGTTGCAGCGGCACATGGCCGGGGCCTTCAATCATGACTTGTACGTCGTGTTTCCACGCTTTGGCGGTCAATTCGCCCAAGGTGTGCAGCTCGGCAAATTGGGATTCGTCGTTGGCATCGGCAATGCAGCCGGGGCGCAGGCCGTCGCCGAGGCTGAACGACACGTCGTAGGCTTTCATGATTTCGCAGATTTCGTCGAAATGCGTGTAGAGGAAGTTTTCCTGATGATGGGCGAGACACCATTTCGCCATGATGGAACCGCCGCGCGATACGATGCCGGTGAGGCGGTTGGCGGTCATCGGCACATAACGCAGCAACACGCCCGCGTGTATGGTGAAATAGTCCACGCCTTGTTCTGCCTGCTCGATTAAGGTGTCGCGGAACAAATCCCAAGTCAAATCTTCGGCAATGCCGCCGGTTTTTTCCAAAGCCTGATAGATGGGCACGGTGCCGATGGGAACGGGCGCGTTGCGGATAATCCATTCGCGCGTTTCGTGGATGTGCGCGCCGGTGGACAAATCCATAATCGTGTCCGCGCCCCAACGCAGCGACCACACCATTTTTTCGACTTCTTCGGTCAGGCTGGAGGTTACGGCGGAGTTGCCCAAGTTGCCGTTGATTTTGACGCGGAAGTTACGGCCGATAATCATCGGTTCGAGTTCGGGGTGGTTGATGTTGGCGGGGATGATCGCGCGTCCAGCGGCGATTTCTCGGCGCACGAATTCAGGCGTGATTTGGTCTGGGTGGGTCGGGATGTTCGCGCCAAAACTTTGCCCTGCGTGCTGTTTCAAGAGCTTGGCGTATTCAGGCCGTCTGAAAAGTTCGTCCAGCTTCATGCGTTCGCGTATGGCGGCAAACTCCATTTCGGGCGTGATGATGCCGCGGCGCGCATAGTGAAGCTGGGTTACGTTGCTGCCGCTTTTGGCGCGGCGCGGGCGGGTGATTTGGTTGAAGCGCAGATGGGCGGTTTGCGGGTCGTGTGCGCGTTCGATGCCGTATTCGCTGGAAAGCTTGGGCAGGATTTCGGTATCGCCGCGTTCGTCCAGCCATGCGGTGCGGACGTGCGGCAGGCCTTGTTTCAGGTCGATGTGTGCTGCCGGATCGCCGTACACGCCGCTGGTGTCATAGACGGGAATCGGCGGATTGGCTTCCGTACCCTGCGCCGTGTAGGTGTCGTCCTGACGGATTTCACGCAAAGGCACGCGGATGTCGTCGCGGCTGCCTTGCAGATACACGCGTTCGGAGTTCGGATATTTGAAGCGGATGCCGATGTCTTCGCTCAAGTCGGCAAGCTCGCGCGCTTCGTTGCCGGAGGTTTTGGTGGTTTTCTTTGGCGTAGTCATAAAAAATGCTCCTGTTTTCTCGTTTGAAAAGAAGAAACAGGAGCGTTTTGCTTTTTCAGACGACCCCATATCAAAAAAGGTCGTCTGAAAGACAGAATCCGTGAAAACTCCCCACGCAGGTATTATCCCGATCGGGTGTAAAGGGTATTTCTCAGCCGCCTGCACATCAGGCAGCACCCCTGTTTCGTTAGAATGGGATTATAAACCACGATTGGAGTTTGTTGGAAATCTTAACAGGGCTGACATCGGTGTTTTAAGGAATGAATGGCTTGAATATCGAGGGGATAGCTATATTGCGTTTCCATAAATCGAAACGTCGTCTGAAAAGCAGAACAACTTTTTCAGACGACGTTTGGTATAGCACAAATTTAGGATAACGGGTTCCGTTACCCTAAATCTACGGCTTACTTATTGTTCGGATGGGATTCCATCGGTGCAGACAAAGGCAGTTCGGGCATGGTGCGGGCAGTGTCGGAAACATTGCCGGACAGGGTTTTCAGGAAGGCAACGATGTTGTCGGTGTCTTCTTTCGATAAGTCTTTGCCCAGTTGCGCTTTACCCATGATGGTAACGGCTTTGTCCAATTCCCAAACGCTGCCGTTGTGGAAATACGGATAAGTTTTGGCGACGTTGCGCAAGCCTGGTACGCGGAAGAAGAATTCGTCTTCGGCTTTTTTGGTGACGTCGGCACGGCCTTTGTCTTGTTTGGGATCTTCGATAAATTTCCAGTAAGGGCCCTGAACCAAACCGAATTTTTGGAAGGTTGCGCCGCCAAGGTTGACGCCGCTGTGGCAGGCGATACAGCCACTGTCCATAAAGGCGCGCACGCCTTTGCGCTCTCGTTCGTTCAGGGCGTTGACGTTCCCTTTGAGGTAGTCGTCCCATTTGGTCGGCGTCAACAGGGTGCGTTCGAATGCGCCCAGTGCGGTGGTGATGTTTTTGAAGGAAACTGCGCCGTCTTCGGGGAAGGCGGTTTTAAACAGTTCTTGATATTCGGGGATTTTGGCAATTTTGGCAGCGGCTGCTTCTTGCGAGTCGTTTGCCATTTCCACAGGGTTCACCAACGGTCCGCTGGCTTGTTCTTCAACGTCGGCCGCACGACCGTCCCAGAACTGCATACCGAGCAGGGCGGCGTTTAAAGCGGTCGGGGAGTTGCGTCCGCCAAACTGTCCTTTATGGCCTTGGCTGGTCGGCAGGTTGTCCACGCCTGCGGTGGCGAGGTTGTGGCAGGAGTTGCAGCTTACGGTGTTGCCTTTGGAGAGGCGCGGCTCATACTATAATTGATGGCCGAGTTTGACCTGTTCTTCGGTAAACGGGCGCAGTTTCTGCATTTCTTCGGCACTCGGCAGCGGTTTGAAGATGCCTTGTGCGCGTTTGAGCAGCTCTTGATCTTCAGGAGAAGCGTTGCTGTCAACGACGGCTTGGGACGCTGCTGGGGTGGCTGAAGCTGCGTTAGGGGTCGTCTGAACAGCAGAGGCTTCGGTCGGTGCGGAAGTAGGTTTTTGTTCCTTGCTTTCCTGTCCGCCACAGGCGGCCAATGCGGATAAAACAGCAAGCGACAGGAGCAGTCGGGTGTTGCGGTGGTTCATGGCGTGTTCCTTTTTGTAGTGGATATTATTATGAGTAAGCACCGTTTCCGTTGATTGCCGTGATGAATGGCGGGCGAAAATAGGGAATGGCATTCCGCTTTGTTTGCGCCCGTTTGATATGTCCGGCTTTTTTTGTCCGCGAAGTATAAACAGCGGGCGTGGTTTGCCCTTTGCGGTAAATCAATATTGGATTTTCAATAGAGATAAGCAATATATGCGATAGCTTCTGTATTTTCATGCGGTTTTCATGTTGAATAGACCTCTATCGCTTGCACTGCCAAGCCGATTGGTTTAAATTAAACGACAATTTACCGTTGGAAGACACACAATGAAAATTACCGTCATCGGCGCAGGTTCTTGGGGTACAGCCCTTGCCCTGCACTTTGCCCGCCACGGCAACGAAGTCGCCCTTTGGACACGCAATCCCGAACAAGTCCGTACATTGCAGGCAGAACGTGAAAACAAACGCGGCCTGCCCGGTTTCCCTTTCCCTGAATCCTTAACCGTTTATGCCGATTTGGGTGAGGCGCTCAAAGACAGCGGGCTCATTCTTGTCGTAACTTCTGTTGCAGGTTTGAGAAGCAGCGCGGAACTCCTCAAACAACACAATGCTGACCATATCCCTGTCCTTGCCGCCTGCAAAGGCTTTGAACAAGACACAGGGCTATTGACCTTCCAAGTATTGAAAGAAGTATTGCCTGAGAACAAAAAAATCGGCGTGCTGTCAGGTCCGAGCTTTGCCCAAGAACTCGCCAAACAACTGCCTTGCGCCGTGGTTGTTGCCTCAGAAAATCAGGAATGGATTGAGGAATTGGTGCCGCAACTCAACACCAACGTAATGCGCCTTTACGGCAGCACGGACGTTATCGGCGTGGCTGTCGGCGGTGCCGTCAAAAACGTTATGGCAATTGCTACTGGTCTTTCCGACGGTCTCGAATACGGGCTCAATGCGCGTGCGGCGCTGGTGACGCGCGGTCTCGCCGAAATTACCCGTCTTGCCATGGCTATGGGTGCGCAGCCCAAAACCATGATGGGGCTTGCCGGCATCGGTGACCTTATCCTGACCTGTACCGGCGCGCTTTCGCGAAACCGCCGTGTCGGTTTGGGTTTGGCAGAAGGAAAAGAACTGCATCAAGTATTGGTGGAAATCGGCCATGTTTCCGAAGGTGTCAGCACCATCGAAGAAGTGTTTAACACCGCTGTGAAATACCAAATCGATATGCCCATTACCCAAACCCTGCTGCAACTCATCCGCAAGGAAATGACCCCGCAGCAAGTTGCAGAAAGACTCATGGAGCGCAGCGCGCGCTTTGAGTAAGACCGAACGGCAAAGGTCGTCTGAAAACATCAAGCCAAAAAGTTTCAGACGACCTCAACATTCGGCAGCGATTGACATCCCTGCATCATCATCCTAATATCCTGACCGCCTGCCACCATGCGGCAATACGGAAGCCTATACATGAATCAATCACTCGACACCTTGGAAGTCAGCGTTTACCAGCTGGCCCAAAAATTTGAAACCCTTGTTGGTGAAAACCGCCGCCTTAACGAAGAAATCGACCGCCTCAAGCTCGAGCATGAACAACAAAAGCGCGAACACGAAGCTGCCGTTGACGAATTGAGCGAAGCGCTGCTCGTGCAAGTCGGCAAACTCAAAGAAGACCTACAAGGCAAAATCGACAACCTTACCGCCGAAAAAGAACAATACCGCAGCGCGTTGGAGCAGACTGCAGAAAAAATCCGCCGGCTCATTTCCCGCCTGCCGCAAGAAACGCAATCATAAGGACACGCCATGAGTATCGAACAAGTCAGCCTCGACATCATGAATGTCAATTTCACCATCAACACGCCGAGTGAAGAAAAAGATACCCTGCTCCAAGCCGTTGATATGCTCAACAAAAAAAGTGCCGCCATCAAAGAGAGCGGACGCATTGTCGGCAGCGATAAAATCGCCATTATGACCGCGCTCAACGTTGTCCACGACCTCCTTAAAATCACACTCAAAGACGATTTGGCAATAGGTGAATTTGAGCGTAAAATAACCGACATGAACAACGCCTGCCAAAAAGCTTTGGCGCGGTTGGAACAAAACTGATTTTTCTTTTTCCCTGCGGTGTCCGCGAAGGCATATATTCCTTTGAACCAATAAGTTCGCTTAAGGTTGCTGGGAGTTGCAGTGGGCGCGAGCGTCTATCCTTAGATGCACCCGAAACTGCCCGAGGTGACCGCCTTGTCAACAAGGTTCAAGCGGATTCAGCCAAAACGGCTCTCGCGGGGATTCCCATATCAAGCCATGCCCGTGCGGCATGGCTTTCATTTATCATCGGCTTCGACGTCGTCTGAAAAACCAAACTTAAAATCAAAAAACATATCCCGATATTTTGAATCAACAGCAATGTTTTCCAACCTAAAAACAACATTTCCCAATGCATAAAAACGCCATCATAGAAAAAACACTTTCAGACGACCCCAATCCGATTGACAAAAGCCAATCCCATCTTTAAAATTCACAACTTTCTATATCTATCTGGATTTCCACTATGAAAACCTTTTCAGCGAAACCCCACGAGGTGAAGCGCGAATGGTTCGTTATCGACGCCCAAGACAAAGTTCTGGGTCGCGTTGCAGCCGAAGTCGCACACCGTCTGCGTGGCAAGCACAAACCTGAATACACCCCCCACGTTGACACCGGCGACTACATCATCGTCATCAACGCGGACAAACTGCGTGTAACCGGTGCCAAATTCGAAGACAAAAAATACTTCCGTCACTCCGGCTTCCCCGGCGGTATCTACGAGCGTACTTTCCGCGAAATGCAAGAGCAATTCCCGGGCCGCGCTTTGGAACAAGCCGTAAAAGGCATGCTGCCTAAAGGCCCATTGGGTTACGCCATGATTAAAAAACTGAAAGTGTACGCTGGTGCAGAACACGCCCATGCCGCACAACAACCCAAAGTTTTGGAATTGAAATAAGGACACGACATGAACGGTAAATACTACTACGGCACAGGCCGCCGCAAAAGTTCAGTGGCTCGTGTATTCCTGACTAAAGGTACCGGCCAAATCATCGTAAACGGTCGTCCCGTTGACGAATTCTTCGCCCGCGAAACCAGCCGCATGGTTGTTCGCCAACCTTTGGTTCTGACTGAAAACGCTGAGGCGTTTGACATCAAAGTCAACGTTATCGGCGGCGGCGAAACCGGTCAATCCGGCGCTATCCGTCACGGCATTACCCGCGCTCTGATCGACTTCGACGCTGCGCTGAAACCTGCCTTGTCTCAAGCCGGTTTCGTGACTCGCGATGCCCGTGAAGTTGAACGTAAAAAACCAGGTCTGCGCAAAGCACGCCGCGCAAAACAATTCTCCAAACGTTAATTCGTTTTTGGAATCTCAAAAAGCCCTGCAATGCAGGGCTTTTTTATGGGCTAATTCATGTAAATATTAAAAGAATAATGAGCGTTTTTCTAAAAAGTTTGATTTTAACAAATAGGATGGTTCTATTTTTTAGGGACAGATATTAGGAGTATTTTAGGAGTGTTTGTAATACTAATCTATTTTTAACTCTATGAATTCTCATTGGTATCAAAATAATGATGAATTATAGTAGATTAACTTTAAACCAGTACGGCGTTGCCTCGCCCTTACCGTACTATCTGTACTGTCTGCGGCTTCGTCGCCTTGTCCTAATTTAAATTTAATCCACTATAACTCTTCATTTTAAGGCTTTGGGATAAGACATTTTTGGTTTAAGGGGGGGGGGGTATATACTTTTCCTGTTAATAGTGTATGGATGGAGCTCCAAGAAAATCTTTACTTCTAAAGTTTGATTTTGAGAGGTGATGTAATATGGAAATACTTCTCAGATGATTGTTCTAGTGAGGTGTTGCAAAATAACCAATACAAATAATGGCAAAATATACCGCTTATCTTAATAAACTAACGTCTATCTTAAATTCTGCGCAATATATTCAAAATATTTCACTTCTTAACGACATTTAATACTAAAAATAGTAGAATCCAAATTGCTGACACACACCGCTCTTTTATCCCTTTTGGGCGGTGCAGCAAGTAAGACGTTTTCCCGCAATGTATTGGCCATTCATACTTCTCCCTTGGTATGAATGGTTTTTTTTATCTAAGTTTTTTATGTTGCCTTATGAAGATGAAAAGGTCGTCTGAAATATGTTTTTCAGACGACCTTTGTGATTTTGATTCTGCCTTATTTGAAAAATTGTCTGCAGCATGCCTTGAATTTTTTTCCTGAACCGCAGATGCAGGCTTGCTTCATTGTCGGGAGTGGAACGGTTGGATCAATAAAGTACCAGTATCCGTCAATATTGACGAATGTAGATAGTTCATGATGATATGCCGTTTCAGCTCCATCTTGAAAATGGGCATTAAATTCAACTTGCGCGTGGCGTTTGCCGATGAGGGTATGGTGGATTACTTCTAATCCCAGCCAAAGGGTTCCTCGGCTCCATTGCTGTATTTCTTCTTGATTCAGCAGATTTTGCTGGGAGGGAACTGTGGTGGCAACAATATAATCAATATTATGTAACACATAGGCACTGTATCTTGAGCGCATCAGTTTTTCGGCAGTCTGCGGATGAGTTTGATAGGTATGGAAGGTGTGGCAGCATTCAGCGTAGGGGAGGGAAGAAGAACATGGGCAAGGGGTAGGGAGCATGGAAGATGTCCTATTAAGGTTTGCTTTGTTGAGGGAATAAAAGTTACTCTAGTAAGTCGTCTGAGACAAAAATATTTGAAATGTTCATTTATTCGGTATTATTTGTTTTATAGGAACATTATTTTACAAGGTTTTTTGATAGAATACCTTAGCTCCGTCCCGACAATGCCGGAATGCTATTCCGCGTCCGCTCGGACGGCCTGCCATAAATAAAATAGTTATTTCCCAGCCAAACATCAAGGCCGCCCGCTCTATGCACGAAACTTTTTCCCTCGCACCCATCGTTATCGTCCTCCTCGTTTCCGTCATCACGGTGATTTACTGCCGTAAATTCAACATTCCTTCCATGCTCGGTTATCTTTTGGTCGGTTTTATCGCCGGTCCGGGTATGTTGAAGCTGATTCCGCAAGGCCATGCCACTGATTATTTGGGTGAAATCGGTATCGTATTCCTGATGTTCAGTATCGGTCTCGAATTCTCCCTGCCCAAGCTCAAAGCCATGCGCCGTTTGGTGTTCGGACTGGGCGGTTTGCAGGTTATTGTAACCATGCTGTCAATTATCGGCATTTTAATGCTGATGGGCGTCAATTTTAATTGGGCGTTTGCCGCAGCTGGGGCGATGACCATGTCGTCCACGGCAATCGTCAGCCGCATCCTGTCCGAAAAAACCGAATTGGGACAGCCGCATGGTCAAATGGCGATGGGCGTCTTGTTGATGCAGGATATTGCCGTCGTACCGCTGATGATCTTGATTCCCGCGTTGTCAGGAAAGGGCGATGAAGGCAGCCTGTGGGCAGCGCTCGGTTTTGCCGGATTGAAAATGCTGGTCACGCTGGGCGTGTTATTCGTTGTCGGCAGCAAAGTAATGTCGCGCTGGTTCAGAATGGTCGCCAAACGCAAGTCGTCTGAATTGTTTATGATCAACGTCCTGCTGGTAACCTTGGGCGTAGCTTATCTGACCGAACTGGAAGGCTTGTCGATGGCATTGGGCGCATTCGTTGCCGGTATGCTGCTTTCGGAAACGGAATACCGTTTTCAGGTGGAAGACGACATCCGCCCGTTCCGCGATATTCTGCTTGGTTTCTTCTTTATCACGGTCGGCATGAAACTGGATATCCAGGCTTTAATCGGCGGCTGGCAGCAGATTCTGATTTTGCTGGCAATCCTGCTGGTATTGAAAGCATTGGTCGTCTTTTTCATCGCTTTGCATATGAAGCATCCGATTGCGGACAGCTTGAAAACAGCCCTCTATTTAGCACAAGGCGGCGAATTTGGTTTTGTGATGTTAAACATCTCCAGCAAAATCAATATGGTGTCGCCCGAGCTGGAGCAGGCGGCTACAGCAGCGATTCTGTTGTCCATGATTATCGCCCCATTTATCTTGGGCAGCAGCGATGCCATCGTTAGCCGTTTTGTCAAATCAAGCTGGGATATGAAGGCAGTGGATCTGCACAGTATGTTAGTGGAAACCATGAGCAAATCCGACCACGTCCTGATAATCGGTTTCGGACGCGGCGGTCAGACCGTCGGACGGGTCTTGGCTCAGGAAAACATCCCCTTTTTCGCTCTCGACCTCGATATTGCCAGGGTTCAGGTCGCGCGCAATGCCGGAGAGCCGGTCTCGTTCGGCGACGCCAAACGGCGCGAAGTCTTAGAGGCAGCAGGTTTGGAACGCGCCAAAATGGTGGTTATTACCCTGAACAATATGCACGAAACCCAGCATGTTCTCGACAATATCATGTCCTTGCATCCGAGTATGCCTGTGTATGTTCGGGCGAACAATGATGATTACGTTAAAATCTTCACAGATATGGGCGCAGAAGAAGCAGTATCCGATACCAAAGAAACTAGCTTAGTGCTGGCAAGCTACGCCATGTTGGGCAATGGCGCGACATACAGCCACGTTTATCAAACCATTACCAACATCCGACACAGCCGCTACGCCTCTCTGGAAGGCTTGTTTGTCGGCAGCGATGATGAAAACCGATTCGGTGAAGAAGGCAAATCCATATGCCGCCACGCCTTCCCTCTGACCGGCGAAGCCTACGCCATCGGCAAAACCATCCGTGATTTGCCTTTGGATAACGCCGGCATCAAACTTCTATTTATCCGCCGCAACACAAGCAGGATAGAAAACCCCGACTTGGATTTCCAGCTTCAACCGAATGATATTTTGGTCGTCGCAGGCAGACAGGAGGAAATTATTTCTTTTGAAAACTGGAGTTTGCAAGGAAATACCTAATACACTGAAAAATAAAGCTTGCGCGGCGGATGCTTTTTTGATTTAATAGCGTCTTCGCAAACGCAGCGACAAGGGTGATTAGCTCAGTTGGTAGAGCGTCTGCCTTACAAGCAGAATGTCGGCGGTTCGACTCCGTCATCACCCACCAGGTTTTCTTTCATTGTTGCAAAACAATGATGCGCGGTGGTAGCTCAGTTGGTTAGAGTACCGGCCTGTCACGCCGGGGGTCGCGGGTTCGAGCCCCGTCCGCCGCGCCAAATTTCAAAAATACTGACATCGTCGGTATTTTTTATTTTCGGGTGATTAGCTCAGTTGGTAGAGCGTCTGCCTTACAAGCAGAATGTCGGCGGTTCGACTCCGTCATCACCCACCAGGTTTTCTTTCATTGTTGCAAAACAATGATGCGCGGTGGTAGCTCAGTTGGTTAGAGTACCGGCCTGTCACGCCGGGGGTCGCGGGTTCGAGCCCCGTCCGCCGCGCCAAATTTTAAAAATACCGGCTTTTGCCGGTATTTTTTACGTGTAAGAAACGAACGTGGAGAGGGCTGCTATTGGGCCTCAGGCGACATCTTATAGAGATTTCACTTTAAAGCAGGATAGGGTAGAGAAGTGGTCGGCTGTATAGAGAGTCTGCAGTTGATTACCTTGTGCTTTCGAACCTTAGTAAATCGTGTTCTCTTTGAGTTAAGGTGAGGTAACGTTGTTTTGGTTTGAAGTTAAACCATTGTAGGTTCTAATTTTGTTTAAGGTCGTCTGAAAAACAGAAATCCATACCGGATTATGCTTTTCAGACGACCTTTATGATTGGTAGGAACGATAGACTTTCCAAGCCTGACGTTTAACGCCACGCGGCGACAAACTCATTCCAATGCTGTTTGTCCTGAGCCTGTCCGGTCAGGTAATGCTTCAGCCGTTTGACTTCCACTTCATACTCGTCCGCATCCAAAGCGCCGCTCATCAGGCGGAAGCGTAGGAACATTAAATAAGTGTTTGCCGCATCGGTTTCGCAATAATCGCGGATGTCTTTCAGACGACCTGCGTGGAACGCCTCCCAAACTTTGCTGCCGTCCATGCCCAGTTTGCCGGGGAAGCCGCAAAGTTTCGCCATATCGTCCAGCGGCACATTGGCACGCGGTTGGTACAGGGCGAGCAGATCCATCAGGTCGCAATGGCGGTTGTGGTAGCGGCTGATGTAGTTGTTCCACTTGAAATCACGGCTGTCGCCGAAATCGCCCTCGCCCATATCCCAATAACGCGCCGCTGCAATGCCGTGTATCAGCGCGCGGTAATGCAGGACGGGCAGGTCGAAGCCGCCGCCGTTCCAACTGACCAATTGCGGCGTATGGCTTTCGATAAGGTCGAAAAACTTGGCGATCATTTCCTCTTCGCTGTCGTGCATTTCGCCTATGGTGCCGACGTGGATTTTGTCCTGCCCCCAGCGCATACAGCAGGAAATGGCGACCACTTGGTGTAAGTGGTGTTGCATAAAATCAGAGCCGTTTTGGGCGCGTCGTTTCTGCTGGGCGAACAAGACCACCTCGTCATCCGGCAAAGAGGCAGGCAGGTCGTACAACAGGCGGATGCCGTTCACATCAGGTACGGTTTCAATATCGAAAGCCAAAATCGGGGTCATGGGCGACTCCTCAAATTCAGTCAAAACAGATTAAAACAGACAACAGGATAACGGCATTGTGGCATGTTTCCGCATTTATTGACAGTCAAATCACATCGCCGCCCCACCATTCCATCTGCCTGTACACCTACCCAAAACACCGTCAAAACAGTAAAATCCCCCTTTTATCCCAATTCGAACCATAAGCCATGCTCACCTTCCAACAAATCATCTTCAAACTGCAAACATTCTGGGCAGACAAAGGCTGCACCGTCATCCAACCTTTCGACATGGAAGTCGGCGCCGGTACTTCCCACCCCGCCACCTGCCTGCGCGCGCTCGGCCCCGAGCCTTGGTTTGCCGCCTACGTCCAACCCAGCCGCCGCCCCAAAGACGGTCGCTACGGCGACAATCCCAACCGCCTGCAACACTATTACCAGTTCCAAGTTGCCCTCAAGCCTGCTCCCGCCAATATCCAAGACCTCTATCTCGACTCCCTGCGCGAATTGGGCATCGACCCCAAAGTCCACGACATCCGCTTCGTCGAAGACGACTGGGAAAACCCCACCCTCGGCGCATGGGGCTTGGGCTGGGAAGTCTGGCTCAACGGCATGGAAGTGACTCAGTTCACCTACTTCCAACAAGTCGGCGGCATCGACTGCACGCCTGTACTCGGCGAAATCACCTACGGCATCGAACGCTTGGCGATGTACCTGCAAGGCGTGGAAAACGTCTATGACCTCGTTTGGGCAAAAACGCTGGACGGCAACACCGTCACCTACGGCGACGTGTACCACCAAAACGAAGTCGAACAATCCACCTACAACTTCGAATACAGCGATGCCGACTGGCTGCTGCGCCAGTTCAACGACTACGAAGCGCAAGCCAAACGCCTGCTCACCGAAGAAAACGCCAGCCTCGCCCTGCCCGCCTACGAGCTGGTCCTCAAAGCCGGACACACCTTCAACCTCTTAGACGCACGCGGCTCCATTTCCGTTACCGAACGCGCCACCTACATCGGCCGCATCCGCGCGCTGAGCCGCATCGTAGCGCAGAAATACGTTGAAAGCCGCGAGAAACTGGGCTTCCCGTTGATTAAAAAATAACGATACATCGTCTGAAACAGGTTTTCAGACGACCTTTATTGAGTATCCATTAATACAGGCCGTACGGCATATGCAGGATTTATAAGCAGGGCCTACGGACAAACAGAAAGTCTCACATGACAACCCAAACCCTTTTAATCGAACTCCTTACCGAAGAACTCCCCCCAAAAGCCCTGAATAATCTAGGCAACCACTTCGCCGCTTCTGTTGCCGAAGGCTTGGAAAAAGCGCAACTGATTGACGGCGCAGCCGAATTTACTGCCTACGCCTCACCGCGCCGTTTGGCCGTTCAAGTCAAAAACGTCAAAGCCGTTCAAGCCGATCAGAAAATCGTGAAAAAAGGCCCAGCCGTGGCAAATGCCATGAAAGACGGTGCGCCGACCAAGGCTTTGGAAGGTTTTGCACGCGGTGCGGGGGCGAAAATCGAAGACTTGACCATCGTCCACGACGGCAAGCAAGACGTGTACGCCTACGAATATATCCAAACCGGCAAACCGTTGGGCGAACTTTTGGAAGACATTATCAATCAAGCCGTTAAGAAACTGCCGATTCCGAAAGTAATGCGTTGGGGCAGCAGCACGTTTACCTTCGTGCGCCCCGTTCACGGGCTGATTGTGCTGCACGGCGGCGACATCGTGAACGTCAGCGTTTTGGGTCTGCAAAGTGGCAATCAAACCTTGGGACACCGCTTCCTGTCCAGCGGCGAAATCACCATTGAAAACGCCGACAGCTACGCCGCACAAATGCGCGAGCAAGGCAAAGTCGTCGCTTCGTTTGTCGAGCGCAAAGCCGTGATTCAGACGGCTTTGAACGAGCAGGTAGGTCGTCTGAAAGCCACCGTAGCCGCCGATGAAGCATTGTTGGACGAAGTTACCGCGCTGGTCGAATACCCCGTTGTTTTGGAAGCCGGTTTTGAAGAACATTTCCTCGCCGTGCCGCAGGAATGTTTGATTCTGACCATGCAGCAAAACCAAAAATACTTCCCGCTGCTCGACCAAAACGGCAAATTGATGAACCGCTTCCTGTTGGTCTCCAACCTGCAAACCGAAGACCCGTCGCACATCATCCAAGGTAACGAACGCGTCTTGCGCGCGCGCCTGTCTGATGCCGAGTTCTTCTACAAGCAAGACCAAAAAGCGACTTTAGAAAGCCGCCTGCCCAAGCTGGCAAACGTGGTTTATCACAACAAAATCGGCTCGCAAGCCGAACGAATCGAGCGCCTGCAAAGCATTGCCGCCCACATCGCCAAAGCTTTGGGTGCGGACGCTGCCGCAGCCGAACGCGCCGCGCGTCTGGCGAAAGCCGACTTGGTGACCGAAATGGTCGGTGAGTTCCCCGAACTGCAAGGCACGATGGGCAAATACTACGCCCGCTTGGACGGAGAAACCGAAGAAATCGCCGAAGCCGTCGAGCAGCACTATCAGCCACGTTTTGCCGGCGACAACCTGCCGAACGGCAAAGTTGCCACTGCCGTTGCGCTGGCCGACAAACTGGAAACCCTGGTCGGCATTTGGGGTATCGGTCTGATTCCTACCGGCGACAAAGACCCCTACGCACTGCGCCGCGCCGCCTTGGGTATTTTGCGGATGCTGATGCAGTATGGTTTGGACGTAAACGAGCTGATTCAGACGACCTTCGACAGCTTCCCCAAAGGTTTGCTCAATGAAAAAACGCCGTCTGAAACCGCCGACTTCATGCAGGCGCGCCTTGCCGTGTTGCTGCAAAACGACTATCCGCAAGACATCGTCGCCGCCGTACTCGCCAAACAGCCGCGCCGTTTGGATGATTTGACCGCCAAACTGCAAGCCGTCGCCGCTTTCAAACAACTGCCCGAAGCCGCCGCGCTCGCTGCCGCCAACAAACGCGTGCAAAACCTGCTGAAAAAAGCCGATGCCGAGTTGGGCGAAGTCGATGAAAGCCTGCTGCAACAGGACGAAGAAAAAGCCCTGTACGCCGCCGCACAAGGCTTGCAGCCGAAAATCGCCGCCGCCGTTGCCGAAGGCAATTTCCAAACCGCCTTGTCCGAACTGGCTTCCGTCAAACCGCAAGTCGATGCCTTCTTTGACGGCGTGATGGTGATGGCGGAAGACTCCGCCGTAAAACAAAACCGCCTGAACCTGCTGAACCGCTTGGCAGAGCAGATGAACGCGGTAGCGGATATTGCGCTCTTGGGCGAATAATATCGAGCCATAAATAAAGGTCGTCTGAAAACGGACAAGCAGCTTTGCCCAACGTTTTCAGACGACCTTTTTGATTGTTTCAGGTTCGCGGTTGCGGGGTGGGGGAGCTAGGTAACCGATTTATATAGCGAACTTATTTCGTTTTCGAGATTGGCTCTACTATTTTCGTGCAAGTGGAAACCTAAAGATTAGAAATCTTGGAAATATTTAAATATTCTTGAAAGACTGAAATATAGACTTTTGTCTGTGTGGAAATGACGAAGGTGATGCAGCATGGACTTTGCTTTCAAATGTTATGGAAAAAGCTTTTAAAGTTTTCGGCATAATTTGCCGATAAAGCTTGTGCCACAAGTTTTGGTTTGCCGGACAGCATATAGTTTGGCAAGTTTGTTCTAAAAATCATCAACCCAATGCCGGCATATGATTTTTCAAAAAAACGTCGTCTGAAAATTTTTCAGACGACGTTTTTATATTTTGTCGTTCAATGGCGTTATTCTGCCGTATCAGAAGCAGCCTCTTTTTGTCCTTTGATTGCCTCCAATGCAGCAAGTTGTGCCGCGACACCTTGTTCGATTTTCGACAGGCTGGCGGATTTTGCTTCGTGGTAGGCTTCTTCTAAGGCATAGCTGAAACCGATATCATCTGTGCCGCCGTGGCTTTTGATAACGATGCCGCGCAGACCGAGCAGGATGGCGCCGTTGAACTTGCGCGGATCCAGTTTGCTTTTCAAGCCTTTCAGGGCGGGGAGGGCGGCGACGGCGGCCATTTTGTTGAACAGGTTGCGTTGGAATTCCTGACGGATGGCTCCGCTCATGAATTTGACCGCGCCTTCGATGGTTTTGAGCATGATGTTGCCGACAAAGCCGTCTGCGACAATCACGTCGGCTTCGCCGTACAGTACGCCGTTGCTTTCGATGTTGCCGATGAAATTCAGTTTGCTGTTTTTGAGCAGTTTGAAGGTTTGTTTGACGGTGTCCGTGCCTTTGATGTCTTCGGTGCCGACGTTCAGCAGGCCGATGCGCGGGCTACCTTTTTGCGGGTAGAGGGCTTGGAAGAGTTCGTTGCCGATGATGGCGAACTGTACGAGCTGCTCAGGCGTGCAGTCGACGTTTGCGCCCAAATCGAGGGCGAGGGTCAGGTGTTCGCTGTCGGATGGCAGGAATTTGGCGATGGCGGGGCGGTCGATGCCGGGAATGGTTTTGAGGACGAAGCGGGCGGTTGCCATGAGCGCACCGGTGTTGCCGGCAGAGACGGCGGCTTGCGCGGTGCCTTCTTTGACTTGGTTGATGGCAATGCGCATGGAGGAGTCTTTTTTATTTTTCAGGGCAAGCTGAGGGGCTTCGTCCATGCCGACGACTTCGGAGGCGTGGAGCACGGTAATGCGCTCCATCGGCGCGTTGGCTGCGGAGAGGGCTTGGCGGACGGCGGATTCGTCGCCGACCATAATGAGGTGTACGTCTTGCTGCTGTTTCAAAAAGGCAAGGGCACCGGGGACGGTAACTGGGAGACCTGAGTCGCCGCCCATGGCATCTACGGCCAATGTAATCATGTTGTTCTCCGGTTTGTGCTGTGAAGCGGAAGAGGGGCGGTGTCGGCTGCCTCTGTGGGTTTGTTCGGCTTCACAGTCGGTTTCAGACGACCTTTTTGCGATACGCGGTACGGGGTCGTCTGAAAAGGGGTGTATGTGTGGTCGGGGGCTTCGGATTGAAGGGTTGCGTTCCACATTCTAATGCGTTTTATGAAGATACGCTGAAAAGAGGCAAAATCTCGTTTTGTCGGTGTTCTACGGATTTTGCTTTTGCTGTTTCGGGAGAAGGCGGACTTCTCCGTCGCGGGCTTATTTTTTGCCTTCGGCGGCGAGGCGGTTGTGCTCGTCGATGTCGAGTGCGTCCCAAGGGTAGTTGATCCACCAGTCTTCTACGGTAAGGCCGCTGAAGTAGGGGATGCCTTCGGGGATTTTGCCGACTTTGGCTTTGATTTTTTCGTGCAAGACGGCTACGGCGATGGTGCCGAAATCTTCTTTTTGCAACTCGGTCAGGCAGAATTCCATGGTCACGCGGCTGTCGTCGACTTCATCGACTACGAGCACATTCTTGCCTTTCAACGCGTCGGGCACGGGGTCGAGCCATTGGACTTTTTTGACTTCTTCCGTCACCTGTCCTTCGTTGTCGCTGTCGTAATAGGCGGTGGTTACGGCGTAAATCGGGATTTCCAGAAAGCAGCGCAGCATACGGGCGGGGATGAAGCCGCCGCCGCCGATGGCGATCATGGCATCGTATTTGACGCCGGAGTTTTGGATTTTTTCCGCCAACGCTTTGATCACGCGGTGGATGTCGTCGTAGGTGTACCAGATTTTCTGTTTCATGGCGATTCCCGATTCAATGGGGTGTATCAGTTTGAACTGCAAGGATTTTGTGCCGCATTTTGAAGTATGGGCAGGCATGGAGTCGGGCAGTTCGGATGTAATGTAAAAAAGCCAGCATTGCATGGCAATATTCTGGCTTTTTCAGTCAGTCGAATAAGATTATTCGCCTTTGGCTTTCACTACTTTACGGCCGCGGTACATACCGTTGGGGGAAATGTGGTGCGGGCGGTGTACTTCGCCGGTTACGCTGTCAACAGACAGAGAAGGCGCGGTCAAAGCGTCGTGAGAGCGGTGCATACCGCGTTTGGAAGGGGATTTTTTGTTTTGTTGAACGGCCATTTCAAGCTCCTAGGTAAATAAAACTGTGTCCTGATTAACTGCTTTTCAAACCTGCTAAAACAGCAAAAGGGTTGGGTTTGTCCTGATTGACTTGTTCCAGCGCGGCATTGTCGCAGTTTTCGTGGCGCGGGGAGAAGGGGAGCGACATTAGGATTTGGTCTTCCACCAACCCGCGTACGTCGAGTTCTTTCTCAATCGGCATGCCTTCCAACTCTTCATCGGCAAGCATTGCTTCATCTAAGTCCTCTTCGTTGGCGAACAAAACAATACGGCTGGTTTCGTCGAGCGTAAACGGCATGGGGCGGATACATCGCTGGCAAATCAGCGGCATATCGGCTTTGACGTTCAAATCGAGAAACAAACGCTGCAGTCGGTCGCGTCCGCCGCTCAGCGTAAACGACACTTTGGTCTGTTTGTCGGCCGGATAATCGTGCGAACGGACTCGTTCGTCCAATTCCTCAAGCAGGAAGCTGCCTTGCAGGCTCTGCTTTTCGGAGGCGAAAACTTCTGGGTCAATCAAATTAGGGTCTGACATAAACGGGGTATGATATAATTTCGACAGTCTAACGTCAATATTTTTAAGCAAAATATGAGTGCAAAACTGCCTTTGATATTGGGTTCGGGTTCAGTGTTCCGCCGCGCGCAGCTCGAGCGTTTGGGTATTGATTTTCAAACTGCCGCGCCTGATTTCGACGAAACGCCTGCTGCGGGTGAAAACGCGGCGGATACTGCCTTGCGTTTGGCGGAAGGGAAGGCGCGTTCGCTGGCGGCTCGATTTCCTGCTGCGTTGGTTATCGGCGCGGACCAAGTGGCGTGGTGCAATGACCGCCAGTTGGGCAAACCGATGAACGTGGCAAATGCACAACAAATGCTCAGGGATTTGAGCGGCAGAAAGATTGAATTTTACAGCGCAATCGTGCTTTTGAATACTGCTTCCGGCCGCATTCAGCGTCATGTCGATAACACGTCGGTCGTGATGCGCATGCTGACAGACGGGCAGATTGAGCGTTATCTGGCGCGCGAGCCGGATGCGGTTTACTGTGCGGGTGCGGCGAAGAGCGAGGGCTTGGGCGCGGCGATGCTGGAGCGCATAGACAGCAGCGACCCGAACGCGCTTATCGGTTTGCCCATCTTCAAACTGGTTGAGTTTTTAAAAAACGAAGGCGTAGAAATCATTTAGGTCGTCTGAAAACAGCCGTTTGAAGGTTTCAGACGACCTTCCGTATAGGAAACCCATCATGTCCCCGATTCTTTATCTGATTCCCACCCCTTTGGGCGCGCCTGACACGCCCTGCCTGCTCCCGCACGAACAGACGCAGATTACCGGTTTGACCGATTTCGTTGTCGAAGCTGAAAAAACCGCCCGCGCCCATTTGAAACATTTGGGCGTTACGACGCCCATCCGCGAGCTGAACCTGCAAACTTTAAACGAACACACCGACCTGAAAACCCTGCCCGAGCTTTTGAAACCTTTGCAAGAAGGGCGCAGCATGGGCATTCTCAGCGAAGCCGGTTGTCCCGCTGTTGCTGATCCCGGCGCGAATCTGGTGGCATTGGCGCACCGGCACGGCTATGAGGTCCGTCCGCTGGTCGGTCCGTCCAGCCTGTTGCTTGCGTTGATGGCTTCGGGAGCGAACGGGCAGAATTTCGCGTTCAAAGGCTATCTGCCGTCGGAGAAAAGCGAGCGTATTGCCGCTTTAAAGAGCTTGGAACAGCGTTCCCGTCAGCAAAACGAAACCCAGCTTTTCATCGAAACGCCTTACCGCAACGACGCGCTGCTTGCCGATGCGCTGGAAACCCTGCACCCTGAAACCCGCCTCTGCACCGCAACCGACCTGACTTTGCCGACACAGGAAATCATCAGCCAAACCGTTGCCGCTTGGCGGAAACTGAAAACGCTGCCGAATTTGAAAAAACGCCCGACGATATTTGTGTTGCACGCGAGCTAGGAAAGTAGGGGGCGGTTTGACGGATTCGCCCGCCATACTGAAAAAGGTCGTCTGAAAACCTTCCAGATAAGGTTTTCAGACGACCTTTGCTTTATCTAAAGCTTATCCCTGCTTCAACATCATGCTGCCCATTTGACCCAGCCCATCGCCCAAGTCAGCAGAATCAATCCGCCGAAGACGATGCGGTAATAGGCAAACGGAACGTAGTTTTTGCTGGACACGAATTTCAGCAGCGATTTAATCGCCAAGAGGCCTGCCAAGAAGGCAGCGATGAAACCGACGGCAATCAGACCGACATCTTGCAATGTAAAGAGTTTGTAGTGTTTTAATACGTCATAGCCGGTAGCGGCAATCATCATCGGCACGGCGAGAAAGAAAGAAAATTCGGTCGCAGCTTTGCGCTCGATGCCCCACAGCATACCGCCCATAATCGTACTGCCCGAACGCGAAGTCCCCGGTACCAGCGCGCAGATTTGGGCGCAGCCGACCACAAGCGCGTCAATCGGGCGCATTTCGTCCACACTTTTGACTTTCGGCTTGATTTTGCTTTGACGTTTTTCGACCCATAAAATAAAAAATCCGCCCAATACCAACATGGTGGCGACGGTAATCGGTTTAAATAAATCTTCTTTAATTTGTTTGCTGAACAGCAAACCTACGACTGCCGCAGGCACGAACGCGATGGCAAGGTTCAGCACGAAGCGGTTGGCGGTGCGGTCTTTGCCCAGTCCGGACAAAACGGAGGTAAAACGCTGACGATACTCAAAAATCACGGCAAGCACCGCGCCCAGTTGGATGGCGATCTCAAAGACTTTGCCGTTGCTGTGAAAATTAAGCAAGTCGCCCAATACAATCAAGTGGCCGGTACTCGAAATCGGCAGAAATTCCGTCAAGCCTTCCACAATGCCCATAATCAGGGCTTTTAATAAAGTCAAAATGTCCATATTGCTTTCTTTTTTGGTTTTCAGACGACATTTGTCCGTCTGGATTTCAGGATAAAGCGGTATCAGAATAGGAAAATTGCTGCGGCATGGCGGTGTTTGCTCCATCCCTCAGCAGTATCGTTTTTATGGATTTTATAGTGGATTAAATTTAAACCAGTACGGCGTTGCCTCGCCCTTAGCTCAAAGAGAACGATTCTCTAAGGTGCTGAAGCACCAAGTGAATCGGTTCCGTACTATCTGTACTGTCTGCGGCTTCGTCGCCTTGTCCTGATTTAAATTTAATCCACTATAGTGATTTTACGCCGCCCAAAACAAACAGACAGTTCGGAAACCGCCTTATCTTTGCGGTCATTCCGAAACTGTCTGGCTAAATTCCGTCAGTGCGTGGCTTTGGAAGCGGATTTGCCGGAACGCTCTTGACGGACTTGATCCACCAGTTCGCCTATGATTTTCTGCGCCTGTTCCCAATCGCTGCTGAATATGACCCGATATTTGCCGCCGACGATGACGTCCGGCGTGCCTTCGATACGGTAAGTCTCGGTCAGGCTTTGCATTTTTTTAGCGGCTGCGAGGCTGGCAGGCGCGTCGTATGCGGCAATCAGTTTTTTGCTGTCAAAGCTTTTTTGTGCCGCCGCCCAGCTTTTGAAAGTGGCGGTATCCGCCAAATTGATTTTCTGTTCGTGTACGGCTTTGAAAATAGCGGGGTTTGCCTGATATTTCAAACCCGAAGCGTTAACCGCCGCAGCAACCCGCGCCAAGCCCAACATTTCGGGCATCCAAACGACGTGTTCGGTGCGCAGGTAAACGTCTTTCGGGAAAGTTTTGCTGTATGACAGCAAGACGGGATCAAAGTTTTGGCAATGTACGCAGAAATAGCCGAAAAATTCCAAAACTTCGATTTTGGATGCGTCTTGTTGCGGAATCGGTTTTTTCAAAACCGTGTAATCCACGCCTTCGACCGCAGCCTGCGCGCTTGCGGAAAAAGCAAGCGCGAGGCTGAGAAGGATGGCTGCCGGTTTGGTTGTCCGTTTCATTGCCGCCTCCTTATTGAGCCGAACGCATCAGGCTGTTGATATTGTGTTTTTGCAAGTCTTTCTGAACATTTTTCGCGACTTCAGACGACATGCTGTTGCTTTGTACGCGGTAAACGGTTTTGTCGCCGTTGGTGCGCTCGACCACTTTGGACGAAATGCCCAGCATGGCGAGTTTGGCACGTTGCGCGTCGGCGCTGTTGCGGTCGGCGTATGAACCCATTTGCAGGATGACTTTTTTACCGCCTTCCGCAGTTTTAGCTTCGGCTTTGGCATTGTCGGCCTTGGCAGTTTGTTTGTCCGCTTCGGCTTTCTTCACTTCTTTCGCCGCGCCTTTATTCGCTTCCTGACGGGCTTTTTCGATGCTGCCGCTGTTCAGGATTTGTTCGGGAGTCGGTTTGTTGGTTTTTTTAGCCGTTTCGGTTTTCTTGGCTTCGGCGGCTTTCTTCTCTGCCGCTTTTTTCTCGGCAAGTTTGCGCTCAACGCGCGCTTTTTGTTTGTCCGTCAACTCGGCTGCCTTTTTGGCTTTATCGGCAGCTTCTTTGTCGGCTTTGGCTTTTTCTGCGCGTTTTTTCGCAAGTTCTGCTTTTTTCTCGGCAAGTTTTTGTTTCAACTCGCGTTCGGCAGCATCTTTGTCTTCTCTTTCAGCTTCGCGCAGGGCTTTTTCTGTTTCACGGGCTTCGTCTTCCGCTTCGCGGACGGCACGTTCTTTTTCCGCTTTTTCTTTGTCTGCGCGCTCTTTTTCGGCTTTGGCTTTATCTGCCTTTTCTTGCGCTTCTTTCTCAGCGCGTTCTTTTTCTTTGGCTGCCGCATCATCGTCAGCCTCGCTGCGTTTTGCCTCAGACTTAGCCTCTTCGGTCGGACGCTCTTTCTCTACAGGAACAACGACAGGCGGTTCTTCCGCTTCAGGCTTGGCTTCAGGCTTAGCCTCAGGTTTGGATTTTTCCTGCGGCTTGAGGATTTCAGGCTCGGTTTGCTGTTTTTGCGGCTCGGTCGCGCCTTTGAAGGCGTTCGGCGTGTCTTGATTCAGAAAATACAGGATGCCCCCGATCACGCCGGTAGCGAGGAGGAGGCCGAAGAAAAAGCCGAAAAGGCCTTTGCCGTATTGAGTGTTCTTATTCATGAGATACCTATATTGATGATGCCGTTCAGACGACCTTTTGGCGGCAGATGAATCTGCTGCTGCCATCGGCAGGGACGGG
>NZ_KV812117.1:88233-104606 GCF_001813335.1 Neisseria sp. HMSC055H02
CGGGTCATTTTATCAATATCCTTTATATTGGGCAAAAATGCGCCGTTTGTTTACATGGTTTTTACGAAAACCGCCGTGATGTTAGGATGTGCTGACAGTTTGCCGACAACGGATTTTTTCCTGATAAAACAGAATATTCTGCGCTTAAAACACCAGCAAGATACCTAACCTGTCTCGGCTTTTTATCTTGAATCTTCCATTTTCAGTATTCAAGGTCGTCTGAAAATTTTTACAACGCGCGGCGGAAGCTGACTGCTTTCAAAACATGGCTTCTGCCGACTTCTTCATCGCCCGCCAAATCCGCCAGCGTACGCGCCACGCGCATGATGCGGTGGAAGCTGCGGGCGGAGAGTGAAAGTTTTTCCAACAGGTTGCCCAAGGCTTCCTGCGCTTCTTTTTGGATGCGGGCGGACGCGTCGAGTTCACTGACGCTCAAGGCGGCATTCACTTTGCCTTGCCGCGCGTATTGCTTGTCGCGGGCGGCGATCACGCGCTCCAACACACGGGCGCTGCTTTCCCCTGCTTCCTGCTGCATCAGTTCGGCGGCGGACAGGCTCGGAACTTCGATGGTCAAATCGATGCGGTCGAGCAGCGGGCCGGAAATCTTGCTGCGGTAACGCGCGACGCTCTCGGGCGTGCAGCGGCAGGGTTTGACGGGATGTCCGAGATAACCGCACGGGCAAGGGTTCATGGCGGCGACAAGCTGGAATTTCGCCGGATAGACGGCTTGACGCGCCGCGCGGGAAATGTGGATTTCGCCGTTTTCCAAAGGTTCGCGCAAGACTTCCAAAACTTTGCGGTCAAACTCGGGCAGCTCGTCCAAAAACAAAACGCCGTGATGCGCCAATGAAATCTCGCCCGGACGCGGGTCGGAACCGCCGCCCACCATGGCTGCCGAGCTGGCGCTATGGTGCGGGCTGCGGAAAGGACGGTGGCTGTCGAGTTGTTGCTGGTGGTTGGGCAGGAGCGAACGCAACGCCCATACTTCGACCAATTCGTCTTCGGTCAAAGGCGGCAGAATGCCGGGCAACCGTTGGGAAAGCATGGACTTGCCCGTTCCCGGCGGCCCCATCATCAAGAGGCTGTGCCCACCCGCGGCGGCGATTTCCAAAGCAAGGCGGGCGGTGTGTTGACCTTTGACATCGATGAGGTCGGGCAGTTTGGCGTTTTCAGACGACCTCTGCGGGACTTGACAGTCGGTTTGCGCCAAGGGTTCGATGCCGTTCAAATGGGCGGCGACTTCGCCCAAAGAGCGCGCGCCGTAAACGGTAATGCCGCGCATCACGGCGGCTTGTTCTGCGTTTTCCTGCGGCAAGACGAAAGAACGTCCCGCCTGCATACCCTGCCACGCCATTGCCAACGCGCCGCGCACAGGACGCAACATGCCGGAAAGCGCCAATTCTCCGGCAAACTCGTACTGCGCGAGCTTTTCGGGTGCGATTTGTCCGGATGCGGCGAGAATGCCCAGCGCAATCGGCAGGTCGAAACGTCCCGATTCTTTGGGCAGGTCGGCGGGGGCGAGGTTGACGGTGATTTTTTTGGCGGGGAAGTCGAAACCGCTTTGGATGATAGCGGCGCGCACGCGGTCGCGGCTTTCTTTGACTTCGGTATCGGGCAATCCGACGATATTGAAATGAGGCAGGCCGTTGGCAAGGTGGGCTTCCACTTCGACCAACGGCGCATTCATACCGCTCAAGGCGCGGCTGTAAACCAATGCAAGCGACATGTATCAGACGACCTTATTCGCCGGCTTCGGTTTGCTGTTTGATTTCTTCGACGGCTTCTTGGGCTGCGGCTTGCGCGGCTTCCAATGCGGTCTGTTCCGGCTCTTGCGCGGCTTCAAGTTTTGCCAGACGCTCTTCCAGCTCGACCAGCTTGGTGCGGGTTTTAATCAACACCTGCTGCTGGATGTCGAATTCTTCGCGCGTGACCAAATCCATACGGTTGAACGCGCTGCCGAGCATGGCTTTGACGTTTTTCTCCATATCTTTGGCGGGGCTGTTGGCGATGGTTTCGCTGATTTTTGCGCTGACTTCTTCAAAGAGTTGTTTGCCGAACATAATCCGTATCCTTTATATCAGAATATATAAAATTCAAGCGGCTATTGTATAAGGAAAAAGGTCGTCTGAAAACACTCATAACAGGCTTGCCCAGCCATAATCTGTGTTTTCAGACGACCTTGGTAATGAGTGGAAAAGTAGCGTGGGCTTTGCCCTTGAAAAATATGTCGGTCTAATCTGTTTTGTGCGATGGGCAAAATATCCTGATTTTCGTGGGCGAAGCCTACGCTACGGTTACGGCGGGTGTTTTATTCAACTCCATAATAAAAAGGTCGTCTGAAAACAAAGGTAGCGGGTTTTTCTAAAACTACTATTTCGTTTTCAGACGACCTTTTGTGTATATAGATTTTTAATCAAACAGCAAAATCAGAAGCAAAGTAACCGCAATCACACCCAACCACATGCTTTGCCGCTGCTGCACTTTGACCAAATGGATGTAGGCATCGCGCATTTCCTGCTGGCGGTTTTCGTCAACCAGCGCGCTGATTTTGCGCGGCAGGGAAGGGATGATTTGCGCCCAGTCGGGGGCTTCGTTTTTGAGGTTGCGCAAAAAGGCTTTGGGACCGACCTGTTCGTTCATCCACTTCACTAAAAACGGTTTGGCGGTTTTCCACAAGTCCAAATCGGGATCAAGCTGCCGTCCCAAGCCTTCGATGTTGAGCAGCGTTTTTTGCAGCAATACAAGCTGCGGTTGGATTTCGACATTGAAGCGGCGGCTGACTTCAAACAGGCGCATCAGCACCAAGCCGAAGGAAATTTGCGAAATCGGTTTGTTGAACACCGGCTCGCACACGGCGCGGACGGCGGCTTCCAATTCTTCCGCGCGCGTGTCGGCGGGTACCCAGCCCGATTCGATGTGGGCGGTGGCGACGCGGTGGTAGTCGCGGTTGAAAAAGGCGAGGAAGTTGATGGCGAGATAGCGCTTGTCGTAGTCGGTCAACGTGCCGACGATGCCGAAATCGAGGGCGATGTAGCGGTTGTCGGCGGCGACCAAAATGTTGCCGGGGTGCATATCCGCGTGGAAAAAGCCGTCTCGGAAGACTTGTGTGAAGAAGATTTCCACGCCGTAATCGGCGAGTTTGTGCAAATCGATGCCGTCGGCTTTGAGTTTGGCGATTTCCGATACCGGCGTGCCGTCCATCCATTCGATGGTCAGTACGTCGCTGGTGCAGTAGTCGTAAAACACTTTAGGCACAATCAGCATATTGCTGTTTTGGAAGTTGCGGCCGAGCTGGCTGGCATTGGCGGCTTCGCGCATCAAGTCCAACTCGTCATGCAGGTATTTGTCGAATTCCGCCACCACTTCGCGCGGTTTCAAACGCTTGCCGTCGGCAAACAGACGTTCCACCCAAGCCGCGCCGAAACGCATCAGCGACAAATCCTGTTCGATAACGGGCAGAAGGTTTGGGCGCAAAACTTTAACTGCCACCTGTTCGCCCGAATGCAGGCGGGCTTTGTGTACTTGGGCGATGGACGCGCTGGCGACGGGTTCGGTTTCAAATTCCGCATACAGCGTTTCGATGGATTGCCCCAGTGATTTTTCGATTTGCGAGCGTGAAAGCTGCGCATCAAACGGCGGGACTTGGTCTTGCAGCTTTGCCAGTTCGACCGCGTAATCATGCGGAATCAAATCGGGGCGTGTGGACAGAACCTGCCCGAATTTGATGAAAATCGGCCCCAGGCTTTCTAGGGCAAGGCGCAGGCGGACGGCAGGCGGTTCGTTTTCCAATTCAGACGACTGCGGCAGCATTTTCAACAGCGTCCGCGTCCAGCCCGGACGGACAAGCGCGGCAAACAGCTCGGCGAGGCGGTAGAGGTAAAGCGTGCGGAGGATGGTTTTGATGCGTTTGAGCCGTTTCATGACGATATAGTGCGCGACAGTCGGTAATGTGGGGATTATATAGGAAACGGCAGGTCGTTGGCGGGCTGGTTTTTGAAAAGGTCGTCTGAAAATGAAGCAAGGTGGTTTTAAGGCGGAATTTGGGTTGATCCGTTTTGGGTGTTGTTTAACTACTGAAAAATTGTACGGATTGTTTTGGTATTAGGAAAGATAGTTTCAAGGTTTGAAAACAAGATTTTTTAATAGATTTTCATAATATTTTGTTTTACATGGTATTTTGATTGGCGTGTCCGCATTGTGCGGTGAACCTGTTTGCGCTGCCTTTGCAAGTGGGAATTTTTACGGTATGCTGGATTGGATTATTTACAAATCAATAGGATTTTTTTACTTATCTTGTTGTAATTGAAAATGATTTGTTCCGCGTATCCGTAAAAACGCGAGAATTTCCGCTGTATTTTAATTAGAAAAATGTTTGGGCGTGGATTGCCTGCAATTTCATCAGCCCGTGATTTTGAAGTTTTAGATGAGGAATAGTACATGAATCCCATGTATATCACTTTTGCAATCTATCTGATTGCCGTTCTCTTGATTGGTCTGGCCGCGTATTTCTCCACGCGCAATTTCGATGATTATATTTTGGGCGGGCGCAGCTTGGGTCCGTTTGTTACGGCGATGTCGGCGGGTGCGTCCGATATGTCGGGCTGGCTTTTGATGGGTCTGCCCGGCGCGATTTATTTGAGCGGTTTGAATGAGGCTTGGATTGCCATCGGTTTGGTGATCGGCGCGTATTTCAACTGGCTTTTGGTGGCGGGCCGTCTGCGCGTACATACCGAATATGCCAACAATGCGCTGACGCTTCCTGATTATTTCTTCCACCGCTTCGGCGCGGGCGGACATTTGATGAAAGTGGTTTCCGCGCTGATTATTCTGTTTTTCTTCACGATTTATTGCGCCTCCGGCATTGTGGCGGGTGCAACTTTGTTCCAAAGCCTGTTTGAAGGCATGACTTACAATCAGGCGATGTGGCTGGGTGCGGGTGCAACCATTGCCTATACCTTCTTGGGCGGCTTTTTGGCGGTAAGCTGGACAGATACGCTGCAAGCTTCTTTGATGATTTTTGCGCTGATTTTGACGCCGGTAATGGTCTATTTGGGTCTGGGCGGTGCAGAACAAATGTCTGCCGCGATTCAAAGCGTTGCCGCAAGTACAGGCAAGGAATATAACAGTCTGCTTGCCGGCACGACCGTTATCGGTATTATTTCCACCGCCGCATGGGGCTTGGGCTATTTCGGTCAGCCGCACATTTTGGCGCGCTTTATGGCGGCTGAAAGCGCGAAATCACTGGTGTCTGCACGCCGCATCGGTATGACTTGGATGGTGTTGTGTCTGGCAGGCGCAGTGGCGGTCGGCTATTTCGGCATTGCGTATTTTGGTGCAAACCCCGACCAAACCGCTTCCATGCACGGCAACCACGAACGTATCTTCATCGCGCTTTCTACTTTATTGTTCAACCCTTGGATTGCAGGCATTATTTTGAGCGCGATTTTGGCGGCGGTCATGTCCACTTTGTCTTGCCAGCTTTTGGTTTGCTCCAGCGCGATTACCGAAGACTTCTACAAAGGCTTTTTGCGTAAAAATGCGCCGCAAAAAGAGCTGGTGTGGGTGGGTCGTCTGATGGTGTTGGCGATTGCCATTATCTCTATTCTGATTGCGTCCGACCCTGATAGCAAAGTTTTGGGCTTGGTGTCTTATGCATGGGCAGGCTTCGGCGCGGCGTTCGGTCCGATTGTGATTCTGTCGGTATTGTGGAAACGCATTACGGCATACGGCGCTTTGTCGGGCATGATTGCCGGCGCGTTGACTGTGGTGGCATGGGCAGAGTGGGTCAAAAAACCGGCTTTGGCAGCAAATGAAACCGGTCTTTTGACCATGTATGAAATCGTCCCCGGCTTCATTGCCTGCTTGGTGGTCGCTATTGTCGTTTCGCTTGTCGACAAAGAGCCGTCTCGTGAAATCCAAGAACGTTTTGAAAAAGCGGACGCGGAATACCGCGAGGCGAAATAAGTGTTTTCAGACGACCTGCCATCTATTGTAGGTCGTCTGAATTTTTATATGGGCAACAGGTTTTGTTTTTATTTTGACACCTATAGCGATAATTCGGTCTTTTGACCTTATCTGCTTTTTATCAAAGCAAAAAATCCTGTTTTCAAGGTAAATTACTTGTTCGTCCCTTATAAATTTATTACGATATTATCTATATGCTTTAAATCTTTTCAGACGACCTCGAAAAGGGATGGGGTCGTCTGAAAATCATCATAAAAACTTTGGAGAATTTTAAAATGTTTGACTTTGCTTTTCCGACACAAACGCCACTGCGTCAAGCGATTACCGATGCTTACCGCCGCGACGAAATCGAAGCCGTTCAGGATATGCTGCAACGCGCGCAGATGAGCGATGAGGAGCGTCGGGCAGCGTCTGAACTTGCACGCCGTTTGGTTACGCAGGTTCGCGCCAGCCGCACCAAAGCCAGCGGCGTGGATGCGCTGATGCACGAGTTCTCGCTCTCTAGCGAAGAAGGCATTGCGCTGATGTGTCTGGCGGAAGCTTTGCTGCGCATTCCCGACAATGCGACGCGCGACCGCCTGATTGCCGACAAAATTTCCGAAGGCAACTGGAAAAGCCATTTGAACAACAGCCCGTCCCTGTTTGTCAACGCAGCGGCATGGGGCTTGCTGGTTACCGGCAAACTGACCGCAACGAACGACAAGCAGATGGGTTCTGCCCTGAACCGCCTCATCAGCAAAGGCGGTGCGCCCCTGATCCGCCAAGGCGTGAACTACGCCATGCGCTTGTTGGGCAAGCAGTTTGTTACCGGACAAACCATTGAAGAAGCGCTGCAAAACGGCAAAGAGCGCGAAAAAATGGGCTACCGCTTCTCCTTCGATATGTTGGGCGAAGCCGCCTTTACCCAAGAAGATGCCGACCGCTATTACAACGACTACGTTCAAGCCATTCACGCTATCGGCAAAGATGCTGCCGGACAAGGCGTTTATGAAGGCAACGGCATTTCCGTCAAACTCTCCGCCATCCATCCGCGCTACTCGCGCGCCCAACACGAACGCGTCATGAGCGAACTCTTGCCTCGTCTGAAAGAGCTGTTCCTTTTAGGTAAAAAATACGACATCGGTATCAACATCGACGCCGAAGAAGCCAACCGTTTGGAGCTGTCTTTGGATTTGATGGAAGCACTCGTTTCCGACCCCGATTTGGCTGGTTACAAAGGCATCGGCTTTGTCGTTCAGGCGTATCAAAAACGCTGTCCCTTCGTTATTGACTATCTGATTGACCTTGCCCGTCGCAACAACCAAAAACTGATGATTCGCCTCGTCAAAGGCGCGTACTGGGACAGCGAAATCAAATGGGCGCAAGTGGATGGTCTGGACGGCTATCCGACCTACACCCGCAAAGTCCATACCGATATTTCCTACCTCGCCTGCGCGCGCAAACTGCTAGACGCGCAAGACGCCGTGTTCCCGCAATTTGCCACCCACAACGCCTACACCTTGGGCGCGATTTACCAAATGGGCAAAGGCAAAGACTTTGAACACCAATGCCTGCACGGCATGGGCGAAACCTTGTACGACCAAGTGGTCGGCCCGCAAAACTTAGGCCGCCGCGTGCGCGTATACGCCCCGGTCGGTACACACGAAACCCTGCTCGCCTATTTGGTACGCCGCCTGTTGGAAAACGGCGCGAACTCGTCGTTCGTCAACCAAATTGTCGATGAAAACATCAGCATCGACACGCTGATCCGCAGTCCGTTCGACACCATCGCCGAACAAGGCATCCACCTGCACAACGCTTTGCCGCTGCCGCGCGATTTGTACGGCAGGGGTCGTCTGAATTCCCAAGGCGTCGATTTCAGCAACGAAACCGTGTTGCAACAGCTTCAAGAAAAACTCAACCGCGCCGCCGCGCAAGACTTCCACGCCGCGTCCATTATCAACGGCAAAGCCCGCGATGTCGGCGAAGCGCAACCGATTAAAAACCCCGCCGACCACGACGACATCGTCGGCACAGTCAGCTTTGCCGATGCCGCGCTTGCCCAAGAAGCCGTCGGTGCAGCCGTTGCCGCGTTTCCTGAATGGAGTGCGACGCCTGCCGCCGAGCGCGCCGAATGCCTGCGCCGCTTTGCCGATTTGCTGGAGCAGCACACCCCCGCGCTGATGATGCTTGCCGTTCGCGAAGCGGGTAAAACGCTGAACAACGCCGTCGCCGAAGTGCGCGAAGCCGTCGATTTTTGCCGCTACTACGCAGGCGAAGCCGAAAACACCCTGCCCCAAGACGCCAAGGCCGTCGGCGCCATCGTCGCCATCAGCCCGTGGAACTTCCCGCTCGCCATCTTTACCGGCGAAGTCGTTTCCGCATTGGCGGCGGGCAACACCGTTATCGCCAAACCTGCCGAACAAACCAGCCTGATTGCCAGCTACGCCGTTTCCCTGATGCACGAAGCAGGCATCCCGACTTCCGCCTTGCAACTTGTGCTCGGCGCAGGCGATGTCGGCGCAGCGCTGACAGGCGATCCGCGTATCGGCGGCGTGATTTTCACCGGTTCGACCGAAGTGGCGCAACTGATTAACAAAGCCCTCGCCAAACGCAACGACAGCCCCGTATTGATTGCCGAAACCGGCGGTCAAAACGCCATGATTGTCGATTCTACCGCGCTGCCCGAGCAAGTTTGCTTGGACGTGCTCAACTCCGCCTTCGACAGCGCGGGACAACGCTGCTCCGCACTGCGTATCCTTTGCGTCCAAGAAGATGTCGCCGACAAGATGCTCGCCATCATCAAAGGCGCGATGGACGAATTGGTCGTCGGCAAACCCGTTCAGCTCACCACCGACGTAGGCCCCGTCATCGATGCCGAAGCGCAGCAAAACCTGCAATCGCACATCAACAAAATGAAAGGCGTTGCCAAGTCTTACCACGAAGTCAAAGCCGCCTCCGACGTTGATCCTGCGAAATCCACTTTCGTGCTGCCGATTTTGTTCGAACTCAACAATTTGAACGAACTCACCCGCGAAATCTTCGGTCCGGTGCTGCACGTTGTCCGCTACCGCGCCGACGAGCTTGACCAAATCATCGACCAAATCAACAGCAAAGGCTACGCGCTCACCAGCGGCGTACACAGCCGTATCGAAGGTACGGTCAAACGCATCCGCGAACGCATCGAAGCGGGTAACGTTTACGTCAACCGCAACATCGTCGGCGCCGTCGTCGGCGTACAACCGTTCGGCGGACACGGTATGTCAGGTACAGGTCCGAAAGCAGGCGGTTCGTTCTATCTGCAAAAACTGACCCGCATCCCCGAATGGGTTGCCCCGCCGCTGAGCCGTATCGGACAAGCGGACGAAGCCGCGCTCAAACGCCTTGAAGCCCTGATTCACAAGCTGCCGTTTAATGCGGAAGAGAAAAAAGCAGCGGCATCAGCATTGGGACACGCCCGCATCCGCACCCTGTGCCAAGCAGAATCCGTCTTGGTCGGACCGACCGGCGAACGCAACGCCATGAGCTGGCGCGCGCCCAAACGCGTCTGGGTACACGGCGGCAGCCTCCTGCAAGCCTTCTGCGCCCTGACCGAACTTGCCGCCGCAGGCATCGTAACCGTCGTCGAACCCGACAGCCCGCTTGCCTCCTACACCGCCGACCTCGAAGGCCTGCTGCAAGTCAACAGCAAACCTGAAAACACAGGCGTGCACCACGTCGCCGCCCTAAGCCCGCTGGACAGCAGCCGCAAGCAAGAGCTGGCAAAACGCGACGGCGCACTCATCAGAATCCTCCCGTCCGAACAAGGCTTGGACATCCTGCAAGTGTTTGAAGAAATTTCTTGCAGCGTCAATACCACAGCCGCCGGCGGCAACGCCAGCCTGATGGCCGTTTCCGACTAAAAGGACTGAATAAACGCCAGAGCGTTTGAACAAAGGTCGTCTGAAAACGTCAGCGAAACTCGCTAAGTCCGTTTTCAGACGACCTTTTTCTATAAATTAAAATAAGCAGGGCAGATATTGTTTTTCCGTCAGGTGCGTATGGTTAACTTACCGTCGTTATTTCCGTATGGGTGGGAATTCGGAAGTTTGAAGTTGCAGCAGCTTTGAGATATTTCCGCAATGCAGAGACCCGGATTCCCGCCTGCGCGGGAATGACGGCAACGGCGGTTTCAGACGACTTTTATGGGCTGATGATAAAGTTTATCCGGAAGTATGAAAACAGGTCGTCTGAAACCCTGACCCTACGTTTTCAGGTGATCTTTTTAAAGTTGCACGGCAGCGAAACCATCAGCTTTCGGATGCTTCCTCTTTCAAATCGACCAATCGCGTTCCCGCCAAGAAATCGTATAAAAACTGCCGGTCGGGGTTCAGCAGGGCGAAGCCCCACGGCAGGATGAGCCAGATAAGGGCGGCGCCGAAGGCGGGCACGGGTGGGATGGCGAGCAGGTGGCGCAAGCCTGCGTAAGCGAGCAGGGGGATGAAAACGACGAAGATACATGCCCAAATAAAGCGGATGCGCAGTTGCGACAATGGCGGCAGCGTACCGTTTCTGCCGTGCAGCCCGATTTTCCAAGTCTGCATGGCGAGGGTGCGGCCGGTTTTCGTCCAGTTGGTTTTGAAGTAGAGCCACCAGCTCCCTACGAAGATAACGCAGGTAGCCAAGCTGGAAAGGATGTGGGAAACGGGGTTGAGGAAAATCGCGGCGATGCCGGCAAGGATGGCGGCGATGGCGGTCACGGCGCCGGTCAGCAGCAATTCGTACATCAGGGCGGCAAGGCGGCGTTTGACGGGGGCGGGGGGAAGGGTGGTCATGGCGGTCTGCTCGGTAAAAAGGTCGTCTGAAAAACGGAATGTTTGGTTCGGGCGAAACCGCCGCATCCGTTTTCAGACGACCTTTGTGTGGGAGGAATCAGCGGTGGGGGCGTTTTTGTCCGCGCGCCTGCTGGGCTGCCATTTGGTTCATTTCCTGACGGGTCGGGCGTTTTTTGAACATGGCGTGCGCTTCGTCGGCCGAACATTTTTGCGACAGGCAGACCAACGTTATCGCGTCTTTTTGGTGTTGGCCGCCACTGTGGTACATACGGCGCAGGTTGGCTTCGTTGATGCGGCCTTTTTCGGGGTCGATGTCGAATTTTTTCAGGCGTTCGAGAAACTGGCGCTGCTGGCGGCGCGAAGTCCAGACAAAGCCGCCGGCGGCTGCGGCGACGATGATGACGGCAAGCAGGATGGCGAGCGGCCACGAATCGACGATTAAGACGATGATCAGGCTTAAAACGGCGGTGGTCAGCACGAGCAGGCCGCCGATGCGGAGTTTGGTTTGGTTGTCCATGAAGTTGTGGTTCCTTATTAAGGGTGGGAGGTCGTCTGAAAAACGGAGGCTGGTTTCGGAGAACCTGCCGCGTCGGTTTTCAGACGACCTTGAATCTCGTAATTAACGCTATTTTACAGTATTTTCGGAATGTGGTGGGAAGGTGGCGGCAGGCGGATCTTCCTGCCGCAAAGTCAAAGAAAACAATATTGTTTGTTTGCCGTTATTCCCATTCGAACAGAAATAACGGCAAACCATGCTTTTATGATTTCAATTCCTTATTATTACCACACCGCACGTTCCCTCATATCTTCCACCGCTTCCACCAACGCCGCCGCCAAGGGCGGATCAAAAGACGAGTGTCCCGCCTGAATCACGCGCAGTTCGGCTTCGGGGAGCGCCTGCGACAGTTCCCACGCGCTTTGCATGGGGGTGCATAAGTCGTAGCGCCCTTGCACGATGATGGTCGGGATATGTCGGATTTTGTCCGTGTTCGCCAAAATCGCTTTGTCGCCTTTCAGCCAGCCTTCGTTGACGAAATAATGGTTTTCCAAGCGGGCGATGGCGAGCGATTGGTAGGCGTCCTCATCGACGTCTTGCGGCTCGAAGCGGATCAGGTAGCTTTCCCAATCCGCCCAGGCTTTGGCGGCTTTCAGACGACCTGCTTCGTCTTCGCCGAACAGCATTTCGTGATACGCCGCAATCAGGCTGCCGCGTTTTTCTTCGGCGACGGGCGCGAGGAATTTCTGCCATTGCGCGGGATAAATCTGGCTGACGCCGCCTGCTTCGTCCAGCCACGCCATTTCGGACGGGCGGCACAGGAATATCCCGCGCAAGACGAGTCCGGCAACGCGTTCGGGATGGGTTTCGGCATACGCCAGCGACAAGGTGCTGCCCCATGAGCCGCCGAACACCAGCCATTTTTGAATGCCTAGCATTTCGCGGACTTTTTCGATGTCGGCAACCAAATCCCAAGTCGTGTTGTCGTCGGTGCAGGCGTAAGGCAGAGAACGGCCGCAGCCGCGCTGGTCGATGATGACGATGCGGAACACGTCGGGCTTGAAAAAGCCGCGGCAGGCAGGCGATGCGCCCGCGCCCGGGCCGCCGTGCAGGAAGATGACGGGCAGTCCGTCGGGATTGCCGGATTCTTCCCAGTAGATTTGATGGATGTCCGATACGGGCAGCAGGCCGCTGCGGATGGGTTCGCGGATGGGGTGCATGATGTTTCTCCTGTTGTCTGACGTTGGGATTGTACCCATCGGGCAGGCAAACGACAAACGGCAAGGGGTCGTCTGAAATCCCCTTCCGCCGCCGCGTTTCCCGACCGACCGACTATCCGCTATAATTCCCCGATACCCGCGCAACCGAAAGAATGAAATGAACAAAATCCTGATGACCGCCGCCGTGCTGCTTCTGTCCGCCTGCGGCTTCCACCTCAAAGGCATGGGCGGCACCGCACGCACGCTGCCGTATCCCGCTTGGCACATCCAAAACGCCTCCGTGATGCAGAAGGCTTTGGAAAACGCCCTGCGCCGCGTTGACGGTAAACCCGTTTCCGCCGCCGAAGCGCAAATGACGTTGAACATCAAGGGCATCGAAACCCGTCAGGACATCTACACCATCACCCGCGCCGCGTTGGTCAACGAATACCTGCTGACGCTGCGCGTCGAAGCCCAAGCCATGCGCAACGGCGAGCCAGTGGGCGAACCGATTACCGTCCTCGTCAACCGCACGATGGACTACAACGACAGCGAAGTGTTGGGCAAACAGGAAGAAAGCGAAACCATCTGGGCGGAAATGCGCGCCGACGCCGCCGACCAAATCGTCCGCCGCCTGACGTTCCTGAAAGCGTATTGATGGCGGTCATGAATATCGAACAGGTCAGCGCGGATATGCCGCTTTCGCCGCTGTACATCATTCACGGCGAAGAAGACCTGTTGCGCATCGAAGCCCTCGACACCCTGCGCGCCGCCGCTAAAAAACAAGGCTACCTCAACCGCGAAGTCTTTACGGCGGACAACGGCGCCGACTGGGACGAACTTCTGCAAAGCGCAGGCAGCGCGGGACTTTTCGCCGACTTGAAACTTTTGGAAATCCACATTCCGAACGGCAAGCCCGGCAAAACCGGCGGCGACGCGCTGCAAACCTTCGCCGAACGCCTGCCCGAAGACACCGTCACCCTGATTCTGCTGCCCAAGCTCGAAAAAGCCCAAACGCAGGCAAAATGGTTCACCGCGCTCGCCGCCAAAGGCATCGTACTCGAAGCCAAAGCCATTAGCGCGCAAGCCCTGCCGCAGTGGATAAAAGGTCGTCTGAAAAAGGTCGGGCTCAACATCGAACCCGACGCGCTCGCCCTATTTGCCGAACGCGTCGAAGGCAACCTGCTCGCCGCCCGCCAAGAAATCGACAAACTCGCCCTGCTGCACCCGCAAAACCATACCGTCAACATCGCCGATGCTGAAGCCGCCGTCGCCAACGTCGCCCGTTTCGACGTATTCCAGCTCTCCGGCGCATGGATGAAAGGCGATGCCCTGCGCGTCGCCCGCCTTTTGGACGGACTTGAAGAAGAAGGCGAAGAACCCGTCTTGCTGCTGTGGGCGGTTGCCGAAGACATCCGCACCCTCATCCGCCTGACTGCCGCGCTCAAACAAGGTCAAAGCGTACAATCCGTCCGCAACAGCCTGCGCCTGTGGGGCGACAAACAAACCCTCGCGCCGATTGCCGTCAAACGCATTCCCGCCGTCCGCCTGATCGAAGCGCTGAAAACCTGCGCCAAAATCGACCGCATCATCAAAGGCGCGGAAGACGGCGATGCGTGGACGGAGTTCAAGCAGTTGGTAACGGGGTTGGCGGTGTGAAGGTGTATATATCCGGGTTGCTTGCGGCGAGCACATCCTGTTATTAGAGCCTGCCCGGCATGATGAAGACCGGGGAGGGGTTGAAAACCCGACAAAAAAGAACATATTGAATGAGGCAGAAATCTTCCTGTTTCCGATAAATCGGCCATCCGCACATACACCGTCGTTTTCAGACGACCTTTCAAAGGAAAACCATGTTTCAAAACTTTGACTTGGGCACTGTCCTGCTCGCGATTCCGCCCGTCCTCCTTGCCCTGACCATACGCGAAGTCGCGCGTGGTTATACCGCCCTCCGTTGGGGCGACAGTACCGCCCAACAATACGGGCGGCTGACGCTCAACCCCCTGCCGCATATCGATCCGGTAGGTACGATCGTCGTCCCCATAATCAGCCTGCTGCTGACCCCGTTCGTCTTCGGCTGGGCGCGCCCGATGCCCATCGACCCGCGCAATTTCCGCGATCCGCGCCGCGCTTGGCGTTGGGTTTCTATTTCCGGTCCGATTGCCAATCTGATTTTGGCGTTCTTTTGGGGCTTTGTTGCCGCCTTTGCCGTTTACGCGCCCGAATCCTATCAGGAACCGTTGGTCCGAATGGCGCAATACGGCGTTATCGTGAACGCGATTTGGGTCGCTTTCAGCCTGATTCCCATCCTGCCTTGGGACGGCGGCATCTTTATCGATACTTTCCTGTCTGCCAAACAGTCCATGCAGTTTCGCAAAATCGAACCTTACGGAATGTGGATTGTCCTAATATTGATGTTCACAGGGCTGCTGGCAAAAATTATCCTGCCTATCGTTGCGCTGATACAGACGGCTGTGTATCTCTTTATGACCTTGTTAATCTGAACCGTCCGCAAGACGGCGAAGAGGTCGTCTGAAACCTTAAACACACCCGCAGGGCGCATGATTGCGCCCTTTGTTTTACCTGTTTTCATAGTAAATTCCATTGGAAACCCTGCTTAAAAATTGTACAATGGCAGCCCTTTCCATACGGCGGTTTGACCATGCGCATCGGCGGCTACATTATCGACAATCCCATTGCACTCGCCCCGATGGCGGGTATTACGGACAAACCGTTCCGTCGCCTTTGCCGGGGTTTTGGCGCAGGTTGGGCGGTGTGCGAAATGCTGACCAGCGACCCGACGCTTAGAAATACCAAAAAGACCCTGCGCCGCAGCGATTTTGCCGATGAGGGCGGCATCGTTGCCGTCCAGATTGCCGGCAGCGATCCGCAGCAGATGGCGGATGCCGCGCGTTACAACGTCAGTCTGGGGGCGCAGGTTATCGACATCAACATGGGCTGTCCTGCCAAAAAAGTCTGCAATGTTCAAGCCGGCAGCGCGCTGATGCAAAACGAGCCGCTGGTTGCCGCCATTCTTGAAGCCGTCGTCCGCGCGGTGGACGTTCCCGTTACCCTCAAAACCCGTTTAGGCTGGCACGACGATCATAAAAACCTGCCTGCTATCGCCCGCATCGCCGAAGATTGCGGCATCGCCGCCCTTGCCGTCCACGGACGTACACGCACGCAAATGTATAAAGGTGAAGCGGCTTATGATCTGATTGCCGAAACCAAAGGTCGTCTGAAAATCCCCGTTTGGGTCAACGGCGACATCACTTCGCCACAAAAAGCCGCCGCCGTCCTCAAACAAACCGCCGCCGACGGCATCATGATAGGGCGCGGCGCACAAGGCAGGCCATGGCTTTTCCGCGATTTGAAACATTACGCCGAATACGGCGTTTTGCCGCCTGCCTTGAGCTTGGCAGAGTGCAACGTCACCATTTTGAACCATATCCGCGCCATGCACGCGTTTTATGGCGAAGTCGCCGGCGTACGCATCGCCCGCAAACACATAGGCTGGTACATCGACGAAATGCCCGACGGCGAGCAGACGCGCCGCGACATCAACCGCTTGGACAGCGCTGCGGCACAATACGATACCCTTGCCGCCTATCTTGAGGCGCTTTCAGAAAAAACCGACCGTTGGGTGTGTGAGTATCGTGAAGGGTAGGGTGTTTCAGACGACCTTTGGTTTTTGGGAAGCGGATAAACCATTGTGAATTATTAAAAAAACTGTACCGTCATTCCCGCGCAGGCGGGAATCCAGAATTTGATTTTTCCGAAATGTTCAGAAATTGCCGCAGCTTCAAATTACCGGGTTCCGCCTGCGCGGCAATGGCGGCAATATCAAGTCGTCTGAAAACACAGTTTCATCGAAATAAAAAACAAATTATCTATATATAGTGGATTAAATTTAAATCAGGA
>NZ_KV812117.1:104706-111168 GCF_001813335.1 Neisseria sp. HMSC055H02
CGTACTGGTTTAAAGTTAATCCACTATAAACTCAACAAACGTCGTCTGAAACCTATTTCAGACGACCTGTCATTATTTAAAAACAACGAAGGAGGATATGTTATGAAACAACCCATCCCCGATATTGCGCAATGCGTTGAACAGAATTTGCAACAGTATTTCAAAGACTTGAACGGTACGGAGCCTTGCGGCGTGTACGATATGGTGTTGCACCAAGTGGAAAAGCCGATGCTTGCGTGCGTGATGGAACAATGCGGCGGCAATCAGTCCAAAGCGGCGGTGATTTTGGGGTTGAACCGCAATACGCTGCGTAAGAAACTGTTGCAGCACGGTTTGCTGTAAATATCGGTCTTGTTGCAAAGGGAGAAAACTGATGAAGCAGGAACTTCGCCATGACGGCGGTACGCGGGGGAAAACGTTGAACGTCCATTTCATCCTGCACGAGGATTTTGAAGTGCCGGGCGCGTATTGGGATTGGGCGCGGTCGCGCGGGTATCGTACGGCGTCGACTAAGGTTTATGAGTCGGAAGCGTTGCCCGAAAATGCGGACGGTATCGATTTTCTGATTGTCATGGGCGGGCCGCAGTCGCCCGATGAAGACAGGCAGGCTTTTCCGTATTACGACCCTGAAGCCGAGCTGCGCCTAATACGTCAGGCGGTGGCGGCGGACAAGTACATTGTCGGCGTGTGCTTGGGCGCGCAGCTTTTGTCCGTCGCCTACGGCGCACGGCATGGGCGCAGCCCGCACCGCGAAATCGGCGTGTATCCGGTCGAGTTGACGCAGGAAGGTTTGAACGACCCGCATACCGCCTTGCTGGGCGCGTCTTTCCTTGCGGGACATTGGCACGGAGATATGCCCGGACTGACGGATGAGGCGGCAGTATTGGCGGCGAGCAAAGGTTGTCCGCGCCAGATTGTCCGCTTCTCTCCCAAGCATTATGCGTTTCAGGCGCATTTGGAATTCGACCGCGCCGCCGTCGGCCTCTTGATTGCCGCCGACGGGCGTGAAAACTTGGCGGCGCAAAGCAGGACGCAGGCTTATGTGCAGCATCCCGATGAAATCGAGCGTTTCGATTTTACGCAGATGAACGCGAAACTCTTTGCCTTTTTGGATTCGTTGACCGAATCGGGGCAGGGTGGGGCGTGATGTCCTGCCTTTCATCAGTGCATCCTTTTATTCGACGACTTGAGCCATGATTTACCAAATACTCTCCTTATTGATTTGGGGCAGCTCGTTTATCGCCGCCAAATATACTTACGAGATGCTTGATGCCGCGTTGATGGTCGAGGCGCGGCTGTTGATTGCCGCGTTGATGGTGCTGCCTTCCTGTTACCGCCATTTCGGCAAGATTCCGCGCCGCGAGTGGAAGCCGTTGTTGTGTATTGCCTTTATCAACTACGTCGTGGTGTTGCTGCTTCAGTTTATCGGTTTGAAATACACGTCCGCCGCCAGCGCGATTACCATGGTCGGGCTGGAACCCTTGCTGGTGGTGTTTGTCGGTCATTTCATTTTTAACGATAAAGCCAAGATTTACCACTGGATTTGCGGGGCGGCGGCGTTTGCCGGCATCGGGATGATGGTGCTGGGCGGTGCGGAAGAGGGCGGCGCGGTCGATTGGTTCGGCTGTTTGCTGATTCTGCTTGCGGGATTCGGTTTCGCCGGCGTGATACGGCCGAGCCAGCAGATGATTGCCCGCATCGGTGCGCCCGCATTTACTTCTGCTTCCATGGCGGCGGCGGCGGTGTTGTGCCTGCCGTTTTCACTGGTGTTGGCTCAGAGCTATGAAGTCCACTGGTCGTGGGGCGGCGTGCTGTCGGTTTTGTATTTGGGGGTGGGATGCAGTTGGCTTGCCTATCTCTTATGGAACAAGGGCATGAACAAAGTTCCTGCCAATGTCTCCGGCCTCTTGATTTCGCTCGAACCCGTCGTCGGCGTCATCATGGCGGTATGGATTCTGGGCGAACATTTGTCCGCCATGTCCGCTTTGGGTGTGTTCATCGTCATCGCCGCGACGTTTGTCGCAGGATGGCTGTCGAACAGAGGAAAGAATGCGTAAGGGGTCGTCTGAAAACGTGTGAATCGGGTTTCAGACGACCTGAGAAGGTACGCGAGTATCTTGTTTTAATGTGGTTTTAAAAATATCAGGAAATTTTCGATGAAATATATGATTGCCCTGTTGCTTGCCGCTAGCCCCGTTTTGGCATCGGCTGCGCCCAATAACGACAAAGCTGCCGTCCAAGCAGCTATTGCCCAGTATTACAACCGACCGCTTGCGGCGCACA
Organism: Neisseria sp. HMSC055H02; assembly: GCF_001813335.1. NCBI lineage: Bacteria > Pseudomonadati > Pseudomonadota > Betaproteobacteria > Neisseriales > Neisseriaceae > Neisseria > Neisseria sp. HMSC055H02. The sequence continues at coordinate 106,990 of NZ_KV812117.1, forward strand.
ACTGTCAGCTTACTGAGCCGCCGAAAGACAGTGAGACAGCATCTGACAATATTATGTATTGTATGAAACCCGTTGCCGACCATAGCGTAACGCGCAACGGTAAAGCCACGCGCTATGTGTTGTACACGGGTTTTGCCTATGATATGAAGTACAAATTAAAACAGAACGCGCATGCCTCTTCGGGCTTGGCAGAATTGTTTGTTTTGGAAAAAACAGACGGCAAGTGGACAATCAAACAACATGGAAGCGATGAACTCGGCGCATGGGGGGATGTGCCGGAGAATAAGGATTGGCAGTTTGTTCAGATGGGCGAGCAAAACTGGGGCTACGCCGTCGAATCAGGCTATACGGGTCAAGGCGAAACGACAATTGGAAAAAACTTTCTGTTTACCGATAATAGCAACCGTATCCGCCGCAGCTTCATTGTGAATGGTAAAGATAATGGCGCATATTATGGCAATTGCGATGTATACAAAGGGCGGGAAAAACGCGATTGTGAAGACCGCTATACCAGCATCGATGCGAAAATTGCTTTTGACAAAAACCGTCCTTCAGTCTCGGGCGTATGGGCATTAAACGCAACGGTAAAGGGGGTGGATGGCAAAAAACGTTATAAAAATCAGAAATATGCGATTCCTTACAACGGCAAGACACACGTTGCGCCGAAAAGCTATCCGCTCAATGTTAATTGAGGCCGTTTGATTTTTTAACGAAACCGCCGAACCCTGTCTCAAAAACAAAATCCCCATGAAACATACGCACAAACTTTGGATAGCCCTCATCCTCGCCGGCATGGTCGGCGGCATGGTCGGCATTGCCTTGACGGAGCTTATGCACTTTATCCAGCACACTGCTTACGGTTACGGCGCGGGCGGCGAGCATGTTTCCTTTCGGGAAGGCGTGGTTCAAACGTCGTCTGAACGCCGCATCCTCGTATTGATTTTGTGCGGCGTCGCGGTAGGGTTCGGCTGGTGGTCGATCAAACGTTTCGGCAGGCCGCAAATCGAAATCAAGGCAGCCTTGAAGCAGCCCTTGCAGGGGCTGCCGTTTTTGACCACCGTTTCCCATGCGCTGCTGCAAATCATCACCGTCGGACTCGGTTCCCCGCTCGGACGCGAAGTCGCCCCGCGTGAAATGACCGCCGCGTTTGCATCCGTCGGCGGCAGACGTTTGGGTCTGGGCGAAGACGACACGCGCCTGCTGCTCGCCTGCGCGTCGGGTGCAGGTTTGGCGGCGGTCTATAACGTCCCGCTCGCCTCCACACTTTTCATCCTCGAAGCCATGTTGGGCATTTGGACGCAACAGGCAGTAGTCGCCGCATTGCTGACTTCCGTCACCGCCACCGCCGTCGCCCGCATCGGCTTGGGCGATGTGCAGCAATACCATCCCGCCCATCTCGATGTGAACATCCCGCTGCTGTGGTTTGCCGCCGCCATCGGCCCCGTTTTGGGCGCAACGGCGGTATGGTTTCAGCGCAGTGCCAAAAAATTTCCCTTCCTCAAGCGCAACGACCCGAAAATCATTCCTTTGGCGATTGCCTTGTTCGTCCTTATCGGCATCGTTTCCGTTTGGTTTCCCGAAATACTGGGCAACGGCAAGGCGGGCAACCAGCTTACGTTCGGCGGCATGACCGACTGGCGGTACAGCTTGGAAATGACCGCCGTCAAATGGTTCGTCGTCCTGCTCGCACTCGCCGCAGGCGCATACGGCGGGCTGATTACCCCGTCCATGATGCTCGGCAGCACCATCGCCTTTGCCGCCGCAGCCGCGTGGAACACCTTCTTCCCTGCCATGTCGTCTGAAAGTGCCGCCGTCATCGGCTCGGCGGCTTTTCTCGGCGTTTCCCTCAAAATGCCCCTGACCGCCATAGTCTTCATCCTCGAACTCACCTACGCCCCCGCCGCCCTGCTGATGCCTTTGTGCATCACGATGGCGGGCGCAGTGGCAACGGCAAGGAAAATGGGGTTTGAATAGAAGAGATAGGGAAAAGCAGTTGTTTGAAAGGGATAAATGGCGGTAGATGGCGGGGTTGCCATATCGAGAGCAAGGTGAATCGGCTGTAAACGATGGCGGGATCGGAATTGAGAATGTCGCAGCAGAAAAAAAGGTCGTCTGAAAACTTGTTTTCAGACGACCTTTGCTTTGGGGATTATTTACCCGGCTGGGCTTCATAGTGGGGCGAATAAGGGCCGTACATGATGCCGTTCGTCGCGGACGCCGAAAGCAGACGCGTGCCTGCAACTTGGGCAATATCGAATCCTTTGTCACCGACGGAGCTTGCAATCTGTTGGACGATTGCGCTCAACATTGCGCCGAGCAGGCCTTGTCCGGCAGTATTGTTGTTCTCGGTGCTGGAAGCCGTTGCAGAACCGTGCCACAACTCTTTTCCGGTTTTCGCGTCAACCAGTTTGGCTTCCGCCGTAACCCGGGTATCGCTTTGGATGAGTTGGTAGCTGGTGCCGTATTGGTTGATTTTTATATAGAGTACGGCATCCGCGCCGAAAATCCGATTGAGTTTTTCAAGGCTGACTTGATGGATGTCGTGCGCATTGTCCAGACCGTTTTGCTTGAAGGTTTCGGCCACTGCGGCAACCGGGAACACGTAATAGCCTGATTCTGCCAACGGTTGCGTGGAAGAGGCGAGCATCCCCGCACTTGCCTTGACTTCCGGCGATTCGTTTAAGGGGGGCAATACCAAAATGGAGCGGGGTTTGCTTTCCCTGAATGCGGAATAGTCGAAAGGCTGCGGCGCGGTAGCGGAACAGGCTGACAGTATGACGGCGGTTGCAGAGGCAAAAAGGGCGGTTTTCAGGCTGCTCATTTTCGGGCTCCTTTATTTTTCAACAGGAAGTCCATGAAGGCGGAAGATTCGGGGAACAGGCGTTTTTCGGTTTCGAAGTGTTCCGCTGCCGACTGATCCTGCCCCGCTTCGCTCAACAGCATTCCCAAATGGGCGTGTGTGCCGGGTGCTTCTTTTTTATTTTCGCTCCGGGTTTTCTGGAAATATTTTTCCATTGCGTCGATTTGTTCGCCTAGGGGTTTGCCGTCGCTTTTGAGGCGTTCGTAAACATCGGCATTGTTGTTTCCCCAATAATAAAGGGTTTGCTGAGGGTTGTCGCATGCGGCAAGCAGCAGGCAGAATGCGCCCAGGCAGCCTGTTTTAATGAGTTTGTCCATTTCAGACTACCTTTCAGCGTGCAGGCGTCCAAGCACCGATTTCGATGCCGGCAACCAAATTATTGACTGCTTCGCGGATGGCCAGGTCCAATACTTTGCCGTTCAGCGTCGCATCGTAGCCCGCAGTGCCGCCAAAGCCGACGACTTCGCGGTTGGACAATGAAAATTCCCCTGCGCCCTGCGCTGAATAAACCACTTCGGAAGTGCGTACATCCACGACGTTCAACGCTACTTTGGCATAGGCGACTTGGGATTTGCCGCGTCCTAAAATCCCGAAAAGCTGATGGTCGCCGACATCTTTGCGGCCAAACTCAGTTACATCGCCGGTAATCACATAATCCGCACCTTTAAGGGCTTGTGTTTTGCCGCCGATGCCTGCTTCCTGCTTCAGCGCGCTCAATTGTGTACGGTTGAGTACGTTGAAACGGTTAGTCTGTTGCAGGTGGGTCAGTAAAATGGTTTTCGCCTGACTGCCCAAACGGTCTTCACCGTCGGAAAATACGCCGCGCTGGTAAGTGGAGCGGTTGTCGAAGCTACCGATGGAAATAGGCGCGCGCACACCGTGATAAGGGGTATTGTAGCTGCTGACTTTGACGGCTTCGATGGTTTTGGAAGACTCGGTCGCACAGCCGGCTGCCAAGGCCGCGGTTGCGAAAATGCAGAGGAATTTTCTGTACATATTTGATTACTCCTGGGTAACTCGGAATTTGGACTTTGTAGGGCAGATTATGCAATCCGACCGATTTTGCATTCTATGGCTGTTTGTTAATATATGCAAGATTTAACTGTATGAAATTTTAAAAATATTTAAAAATGTTAAGTAGTTGGATATGCGAAAGTCGTCTGAAAACTTATGAACACGGTTTTCAGACGACCTTTTTTATCGAAAAATTGTCAACAATTTTTCCAGAAAACTGCTGCTAAAAAGCCGAAACTAGGGGATAATACCGCCCCTGAAAGTGTTTGTTTCCAGTTATAGTGGATTAAATTTAAATCAGGACA
>NZ_KV812117.1:111268-118837 GCF_001813335.1 Neisseria sp. HMSC055H02
ACTGGTTTAAAGTTAATCCACTATATAAATCTCTGTTTAAAAGGAATCCTTATGCCTTCCATCAAACGCGCCCTGATCAGCCTGTCCGACAAGACAGGCGCAGTCGAATTTGCCCAAACCCTGCACAAACTCGGTGTCGAAATCCTCTCTACCGGCGGCACGGCGAAGCTGCTTGCCGATGCGGGCGTTCCCGTGATTGAAGTCGCCGACTATACCGGTTTCCCCGAAATGCTCGACGGCCGCGTGAAAACGCTGCATCCGAAAATCCACGGCGGTATTTTGGGGCGGCGCGATTTGGGCGAACACGTCGCCAAGATGGAAGAGCACGGCATCGGCAACATCGACCTCGTTTGCGTCAACCTTTACCCCTTCGCCGCCACCATCGCCAAACCAAACTGCACGTTGGAAGACGCGATTGAAAACATCGACATCGGCGGCCCGACCATGGTGCGCTCCGCCGCGAAAAACTGGAAACACGTCGCCATCGTTACCGACACCACCGACTTCCCCGCCATCGCCGCCGAAATGGAAGCCAACGGCGGCGCGTTGAGCGACAAAACCCGTTTCAACCTGTCGCGCAAAGCGTTCAGTCACACCGCCCAATACGACGGCATGATTTCCAACTATTTAACCTCGCTTTCAGACGACGTCTTGAGCGGCACGCCCGAAATCGGCGAGTTCCCAAGCCAGTTCAACCAAAGCTGGATTAAAGTGCAAGACATGCGCTATGGCGAAAACCCGCACCAACGCGCCGCGTTCTACCGCGATGTTTATCCCGCCGCAGGCAGCCTTGCCGCCTACAAACAACTGCAAGGCAAAGAATTGTCGTACAACAACATCGCCGATGCCGATGCCGCTTGGGAAGCCGTCAAATCCTTCGATGCGCCCGCCTGCGTGATTGTGAAACACGCCAATCCGTGCGGCGTCGCCGTTGCAGCCGATACATTGACCGCCTACAAACTCGCCTACGCCACTGACACCACCAGCGCGTTCGGCGGCATCATCGCCTTCAACCGCGAAGTGGACGGCGAAACCGTGAAACAGATTACCGACAACCAATTTATGGAAGTCTTGATGGCGCCGAAATTTACCGCCGAAGCCCTCGAAATCGCCGCCGCCAAGAAAAACGTGCGCGTATTGGAAGTGCCTCTAGAAGCAGGTGCGAACCGATTCGAACTCAAACGCGTCGGCGGCGGGCTGCTGGTACAAACGCCCGACATCCACCGCCTCAACCGCGCCGATTTGAAAGTCGTCTCCAAACGCCAACCGACCGAGCAGGAATGGAACGATTTGCTGTTCGTCTGGAACGTCGCCAAATACGTCAAATCCAACGCCATCGTATTCGGCAAAGGCGGTCAAACCTACGGCATCGGCGCAGGCCAAATGAGCCGCGTGGACAGCACCCGTATCGCCGCCCGCAAAGCGCAGGACGCAGGCCTAGACTTAAACGGCGCGTGTGCCGCCTCCGATGCCTTCTTCCCGTTCCGCGACGGCGTGGACGTGATTGCCGAACAGGGCATCAAAGCCATCATCCACCCCGCAGGCTCGATGCGCGATCAGGAAGTCTTCGATGCGGCGGACGAACACGGCATCGCCATGGTGGTAACGGGTGTTCGCCATTTTAGGCATTGATTCGGGAAATAAATAATGTGAACAAAGGTCGTCTGAAAAACTATTTTCAGACGACCTTTTTGCATGGCGACATAGGAAACGAATATACAAGATGAGCAGAAGGGTATCCCGATTGCCGCTATTTAAGATGTAAAGCAGGGATGACGGGAAGGGTACTCTTGATTTGAATGTACCGAATGTACGGATAGACGGGTTGTCCTGTTTATTGGTTCTCCCGTATCCATTTTTCCCAACGCTCGAACAGGGCGGGTTGCAGGGCGGCGATGACGGAACGTTTGAAAACGTGTTCGCCGCTCCAAAAGTCGTCGCCTTCCAAAGTGGACAGGTTGCCGCCTGCTTCTTCGAAAATCAGCGCGCCGGCGGCGTAGTCCCACAGTTTTTGCCCGCCGTGGACGTAAACGTCGTAGCGTCCGCTGGCGAGGTAGCACCAGTCGAGCGTGCTGCTGCCCATGCTGCGGATGGTGCCGAAGGGGGCGAGCGTGCTCATGCGGCTGGTGAGTTTGCCGGAGCGCAGGTATTTGATTTCGACGCCTGCGATGGCTTCGCTGAGTTTTTTGTCGACGGTGCGCAGGGGGAGTCGTGTGCCGTTGAGGTATGCGCCTTTGCCGCGTTCGGCGTAGAAGCATTCGCCGCTGACGGGGTTGTAGATGATGCCGAGTTCAGCGCGGCCGTTTTTGACGAAGGCGACGGAAACGGCGAAATGGGGCAGTCCGTTGACGAAGTTGTTGGTGCCGTCTATGGGGTCGACGACCCACAGCCCGTCGGTATGCGCGTGCATTTTCCAAAGGGTGGTTTGTTCTTGCACGCTCATTTCTTCGCCGAGCATGGGGCTGTCGATCAACAAGGGCAGGGCGGCGGCGAAGGCGGTTTGGGCGGCGAGGTCGGCTTCGCTGAGCATGGAGCCGTCTTCTTTGCGGTGCGACGGGGTATTCAGGAAGCGTGGCATGACTTCGGTTTGCGCGATGTGCCGGACGACTTTTTGCAATCGGTGTAACACTTTTTGTCCTTGTTTTTGCGGTTGGGGTGCGAAATCGTATAATCGCGTTATTATATCCGTTTTCACTTGAAGAACCATGTCCAGATTTTATCTGCCTGATGCTTTATATGCGGGGCAAGTCGTTGAACTGCCTGATAATGTTGTGCGTCATTTAAATGTTTTGCGTATGCGCTGCGGGGAGGAGGTCGTTTTGTTTAACGGCAACGGCAAGGCGTATCCCGCGCGTTTGGATGTTTTGGAGAAACGCCGTGCCTGTGCGGCAGTGTTGCGCGAGGAGGAGACGGACAATGAGTCGCCGCTGAAAATCACGCTGGTGCAGTCGGTATCGAGTGGCGAGCGCATGGATTTTACTTTGCAGAAAAGCGTGGAGCTGGGCGTGGCGGCGATTCAGCCAGTAATTAGCGAACGCTGCGTCGTGCGCTTGAGCGGCGAGCGGGCGGATAAAAGGGTGGTGCGTTGGCAGGAAATTGTGGTGTCTGCTTGCGAACAAAGCGGCAGGAATATTGTACCGGAAGTGCGTCCGCTGCTGCCTTACCGCGAGGCTTTGAAACAGATGTCGTCTGAAACGACCAAGCTGTTGATGAGTTTGAACCGCGCCCAGAGTTTGCGTGCCGTCAAGCCGTTTTCAGACGACCTGATTTTTATGGTGGGGCCGGAAGGCGGCTGGACGGACGAGGAGGAGAGGTTGGCATTTGAGGCGGGATTCCAGTCGGTAACGCTGGGCAGGCGGGTTTTGCGGACGGAAACCGCTTCGCTGGCGGCGATTGCGGTGATGCAGACGCTTTGGGGGGATTTTGTGTAACCGAGGTCGTCTGAAAACGGGATATGGAAACGTAAATCCCTAGATGGTTTGAAAAGTAAATTTTATTGAAATCATGAGTTTATATAGTGGATTAACTTTAAACCAGTACGGCGTTGCCTCGCCCTTACCGTACTATCTGTACTGTCTGCGGCTTCGTCGCCTTGTCCTGATTTAAATTTAATCCACTATAGTTGTTTTTCAAGCCATTGCCTGCTTTACCTGTTTTGCGTCTTCGCGGCGTTGGGCAATTCATCCGTTTTCGCTTACAATAGCCGATTATCCGAATCAACGCTCAAAGGCCTTCACATGCAATACGCCAAAATTTTAGGTACCGGCAGCTATCTTCCCGCCAACCGCGTCAGCAACGACGATTTGGCGAAAAAAGTCGATACGTCCGACGAGTGGATTACCACCCGTACCGGCATCAAGTTTCGCCATATTGCAGACGAAGGCGAAAAAACCAGCGACCTCGCCGCCGAAGCATCGCGCCGTGCGCTCGTTTCTGCGGGTGTCGCTGCCGATGAAATTGATTTGATTATCGTAGCAACCGCCACCCCCGATATGCAGTTCCCGTCCACCGCGACCATTGTTCAACAAAAGCTCGGCATAGAAAACGGCTGTCCTGCATTTGACGTGCAGGCGGTCTGTGCGGGCTTTATGTACGCCCTGTCCACTGCCAACGCCTACATCAAAAGCGGCATGGCGAAAAAGGCTTTGGTCATCGGCGCGGAAACGTTCAGCCGCATCGTCGATTGGAACGACCGCACGACCTGCGTTTTGTTCGGCGACGGCGCAGGCGCGGTAGTGTTGGGCGCGTCCGACGAAGCGGGCATCATCCACAGCAAACTCAAAGCCGACGGCAACTACCTCGACCTGCTCAACGTGCCCGGTCAAATCGCCAACGGACAAGTTTGCGGCTCGCCCTACATTACGATGGATGGGCCGGGCGTGTTCAAATTCGCAGTCAAAATGCTCGCAAAAATCGCCGACGAAGTCATCAGCGAAGCAGGTTATACCCCCGATCAAATCGACTGGCTCGTGCCGCACCAAGCCAATAAACGCATCATCGACTCCACCGCCAAACACTTGGGTTTGGACATGGAAAAAGTCATCCTGACCGTACAGGAACACGGCAACACATCCGCCGCTTCCATCCCGCTCGCGCTCGATGTCGGCATCCAAAATGGTCAAATCAAGCGCGGACAAAACCTGCTGCTCGAAGGCATAGGCGGCGGATTCGCTTGGGGCGCGGTGTTGGTGAAATACTGATTTTTTGTTTGTTTGAAACTTAAGAGGTCGTCTGAAACTGCGCCGGAGCGGTTTCAGACGACCTTTTTGATAGGGAAGCTGGGATTCATATTTTGAGGGCCGGGTTAGTTGTTTATTGTGGATCAACTTTAAATCAGGACAAGGCGACGAAGCCGCAGACAGTACAGATAGTACGGTACCGATTCACTTGGTGCTTCAGCACCTTAGAGAATCGTTTTCTTTGAGCTAAGGCGAGGCAACGCCGTACCGGTTTAAAGTTAATCCACTATAAAGTGTAGAAGATTCAGGGCGGTAGTTGAAAAGTATGCTAGGCAGAGGGGGAAGGGCGCTGTCTCTGCCGAGCATTGAAAAGAGGTCGTCTGAAAATGTGTCGTTGCTTCAAACCGACACCGTTTCAGACGACCTTTTATTTATTATGGTTAAAATCCACATGGATTATGATAAATTGGTATAATTTCAAAACTGATTATCCAATACATTTTTTCCTTAATATAAAAATAAAATGAACCATAATAAACATTACGGGACAATCGCCCATTGGTTCGGGGAAATGAGCCGCGGCTCCATTATTTGCGACGAATCTTCGCAACGCATCTTTGCCAACCGTCAATCCCTCCACCCCGATTATCAAGAACCTGAAACCGGACACCGTGTCAGCTTTCAAATAGAAACGGAAAACAACCGCGCCGTCGCAAGGGATGTCGAGCGCATCAATCCGGGTTATAAAAACAATGATAGTGTGGTCATTACACTGGCCGACTGGGATTGGTCGAAGAATGGTGGTTATGGAATGGATGTTTCAAACGAAGGGCAGCCGGTGTTTGTGCTGGGACAGTTTCTTGCCGACCAAACCCTTACGCCTCGGGCGGGCGACCGTCTTGAAGGCACGCTCCGCCGTCATCCCAACGGACAATGGCTGTTGGTCAATGCCGTTATCCGCAGTACGCCTGAGTCCGAACCCGAGCCTGAATCGATACACGCTGCGTCCGCCCAAAAAGCGCAAGGTCAAACCGTACACTTTTTCCGTCCGGAACACGGTCCTAAAGTTGAAGTCAAAATCGAGCAGCCGTTGGTTGCCGAAACCCGTTATCCCGCTCCGAAATCCGCCCAAAAGAATCTGTTGCCGCCCAATCAGGTCATGAGCGGTACGATTACCACATGGGATGATGCCAAAGGCTACGGCTTCATCCGTTTCGGCGACGAATCCCAAAATATTTTCTTCCACATCAGCGCGTACCATTACAATACCTGCCGTCCGCAAACAGGACAGCGCGTCAGCTTCTACTGCAACCGCCCGATAGAAGGCAACCGTCAACAAGCCGTCAAGGTTGTCCGGTTGGGCGACGAAGCATTCCTGTTTGACGAATTGCCACCCGACTACAACAGGCTCAATATCGATATGCAGGCACTCCTGATCAACAGCGTCATCGCCGTCGTTTTCCTGACCGTTGTCGCCGTGCTTTCCAATAAACTGTTTTTCATTTACGTCCTTATCAGTATTGCCGCTTTCATCCTTTATCAACAGGACAAGCAGACGGCGATGGAGTCCGCGCGCAAAATCAGACGTAAAAACGAATACCAAAACCGTATCCCAGAAAACAAACTGCACGCATTCAGCCTGCTGGGCGGCTGGCCCGGCGCATTGGTTGCACGCGCCGCGTTCCGACATAAAACCAAGAAAGTTCCTTTTGTTCAGATTTTCTGGCTGACAGTGGCAATAAATGTTGCCATTACCTATGCCCTGCTGATACATTACGCCGATAATCCTCTGACGAATTTTCTGAAAAACTAAACTGAAACAAAGGAATATCATGTCTTTTGCATTTTTCTTCCCCGGTCAGGGTTCGCAAAGCCTCAATATGATGGACGGCTTCGCAGGACAATCGGTCGTAAAAAACACCTTCGACGAAGCTTCTGCCGTCTTGGGTCAAGATTTGTGGGCGATGATTAACGGTACGGATGCCGAACTCATCGGACAGACCGTGAATACGCAGCCCATCATGCTGGCCGCAGGCGTTGCCGTTTACCGTGCCTATCTTGAAGCGGGTGGCAAAACGCCAGCCGTCGTTGCCGGCCACAGCCTCGGCGAATACACAGCACTTGTTGCCGCCGGTGCATTGGATTTTGCGGATGCAGTCAAACTCGTCCGCCTGCGCGCCGAACTGATGCAGTCTGCCGTACCGCAGGGCGTAGGCGCGATGGCGGCGATCCTCGGCTTGGAAGACGAACAGGTTAAAGCCATTTGTGCAGAAGCCGCGCAAGGCGAAGTGGTCGAAGCCGTCAACTTCAATTCGCCCGGACAAGTTGTGATCGCGGGTAATGCCGCCGCCGTCGAGCGCGCCATGAATGCAGCCAAAGAAGCGGGAGCCAAACGCGCGCTGCCGCTGCCTGTATCCGTTCCTTCGCATTGCAGCCTGATGAAGCCTGCTGCGGAAAAACTTGCCGAAGCGCTCAAAACTGTTGAAATCAAACAACCGAAAATCCGCGTCATCCATAATGCCGATGTTGCCGCTTACGACGATGCAGAGAAAATCAAAGACGCGCTTGTCCGCCAACTTTACAGCCCTGTGCGCTGGACGGAAACCGTCAATGCGCTGGTTGCTGAAGGCATTGCCGAATCCGCCGAATGCGGACCGGGCAAAGTGTTGGCAGGTTTGGCAAAACGTATCAACAAAGAAGCCGTGTGCAGCGCTTTGACCAATTCCGAACAAGTTGCTGCCTTTATCGAAGCGCATTAAGTTTGCCGCTTGTTATGTTTCAGACGACCTTTCTTAATGAAAGGTCGTTTTTTAATGTCTGTCGGTTGTGTTCGGATAGGGGAGGGAATAGCAACAGGGGGATGTTTTATAGTGGATTAACTTTAAACCAG
>NZ_KV812117.1:118937-161480 GCF_001813335.1 Neisseria sp. HMSC055H02
GTCCTGATTTAAAGTTAATCCACTATACATTCCAGTTCACTATCAATTTATTTTGAACATTTAAGGTCGTCTGAAAAAACTTTACAGAAATAAAAATTGTTATTCATTTAAAAACAGCAATTTCGTCGCATCGGTAACTTCATTGCGATATAATCATAGGCTTTACCAATCCGACAGATTAATAAAATATTCAATCTGCATTAATCTGGAACACCGAGCCAATGATAGAAAAACTGACCTTCGGCCTGTTTACCCAAGAAGATTCGCGCAGCTTCATGCGCTTGATGGCTTACATCCGTCCTTATAAAGTCCGCATCATTTTTGCGTTAATTGCTATCTTTGGCGTCGCCGCCACCGAAAGCTATCTTGCCGCCTTTATTGCCCCCTTGGTCAACCAAGGCTTCGCTCCGCCTTCCGCTCCGCCCGAATTCAACACCTCAGGCGGCATCGTCGCCACGCTGCAAAACTGGAAAGACCAATTTACCTACCTGATTTGGGGTACGCCTAACAAAGTCTGGGTTGTGCCGATATTTTTTATCTTTTTGGTCATTATTCGAGGCATCAGCCGCTATGTCAGCACATATCTCTTGACTTGGGTTTCCGTCATGGCAATCAGTCATCTGCGCCGCGATATGTTTGCCAAGATGCTGCAACTCTCTTCCAAATTCCATCAGGAAACCCCGTCCGGTACGGTGTTGATGAACATGGTGCAAATGGCGGAATCATCCATCAGCAACGCCAGTAATGTCTTTATCGTTTTGACCCGCGATACCATGATTGTCATCGGTTTGGTCTGCGTCCTGCTGTATTTGAACTGGCAGCTCAGCCTGATTGTCGCCCTGATGTTCCCGTTGCTGTCTTTACTGTCCCGCTATTACCGCAACCGTCTGAAAGATATCATTGCCAGTGCGCAGCAAAGTATCGGTACGCTGAACAACGTCGTTAACGAAGTCCACCAAGGACACCGCGTGGTCAAACTCTTCGGCGGTCAGAAGAAAGCGTCCGAACGCTTTGCCGAAGTCAATGACACCATTGTCCGTCTCGGTAAAAAAATCACACAAGCCAGCGCGGCGCGTTCTCCGTTCAGCGAACTGATTGCGTCGTTTGCTTTGGCTGTCGTCATCTTTATCGCCCTTTGGCAGAGTCAGCAAGGCTATACCACCATCGGCGAATTTATGGCGTTTATCGTTGCCATGTTGCAAATGCTCGGTCCGATCAAAAACTTGGCGAACATCAGCATCCCCATGCAGACCATGTTTATCGCTTCGGATGCGGTTTGTCAGTTCCTTGATACCGAGCCTGAACAAGACAAGGGTACCAAACATCTGAAAAACGTTTCAGGTCGTCTGAAATTCGAAAACGTCGATGTCCGCTACCATGAAGACGGTAAAAAAGCCTTGGACGGCTTCAATCTTGACATCCGCCAAGGTGAACGCGTTGCTTTGGTTGGTCGCTCAGGCAGCGGCAAATCCACTGTCGTCAACCTGCTTCCGCGTTTTGTCGAACCAAGCTCGGGCACGGTTTATTTGGATGATGTGAATATTGAAGACATCAAACTCGACAACCTGCGTTCCCAATTCGCCCTTGTTTCCCAAGATGTTTTCCTGTTTGACGACACCCTTTTGGAAAACGTCCGTTACAGCCGTCCCGATGCCACTGAAGAAGAAGTATTGGCAGCCCTCAAAGCCGCGAATTTGCAAGACTTGGTTGAAAGCTCGCCATACGGCTTGAACCAACCGATAGGCGCAAACGGCAATCAGCTCTCCGGCGGTCAGCGTCAACGCGTCGCCATTGCACGCGCCATTTTGAAAGATGCCCCCATCCTGCTTTTGGACGAAGCCACCAGCGCGCTGGACAACGAATCCGAACGCCTCGTCCAACAAGCCCTTGAACGCCTGATGGAAAACCGTACCAGCATCATCGTCGCCCACCGCCTGACCACCGTCGAACAAGCTGACCGTATTATTGTTATGGACGACGGGCATATCGTTGAGCAAGGTTCACACGATGAATTGATGGCGCAAAACGGCTACTATGCCATGCTGCGCAATATGCCGAAGCAGATAGCAAGTTGATTTTCAGACGACCTGCCGGTCAGTTGAAGGACAATTTACCTAAGAGGTCGGCTGAAAATACCGAGCCGAAAGACAAGGAAGGCTGCCGAACAGACAGAAAGCAACTATCCACATGAATCATCAAGCCCAGTCCCCCACCGTCTCCGTGATGATCCCTTACTACAACTGTAAGGAATACATTGTAGAAACCGTCCAGTCCGTCCTTAGCCAAAGCTATCAGAATTTTGAAATCATCATTGTTGATGACGGTTCCGACCTGGAACACGCCGATTATTTGAGGGAGTTTCTGGCGGACAAGCCCGCCATACGTTACGCCGTACAAAACAATCAAGGCGTTGCCGCCGCCCGAAACCATGCGGCGCGGCTGGCGGGGGGCAAATACTTCCTGTTTCTCGATTCAGACGACCTCATCCTGCCGGATTACATCGAAAAATGCGTCGCGGTTTTGGAAAACAATCCCGACTGCAAGCTGGTGTATCCGTTGGCAGAATATTTTGATGCGCAAGAAGATTTGTGGAATCTGCCGGATTATGACGGTTTGGAAAGTCTGTTGAAGGGGAATCGCATCCCTATCATTTCTATGCATCGCGCCGAAGATTTTGCCGCCTTGGGCGGATTTGATGAAAACCTGACAACACATGAAGACTGGGATTTTTGGATACGCCTCTTAAGCAACGGCGGAGAAGTCATCCGTATTCCGGAAGTGTTGTTCCGCTACCGCAAACGCCATGACGGGTCATCGCTGATAGATAAGCTAAATAAAAATCCTGAAATTAATAGATTTAATTGGCAAAAAGTTTGTAACAAACATCAAAGTCTGCTATTAAATAATCAATTGGGATATTTAGATTTGTATAATGAAATAAACAAACTGAAAGAAGGAGCTAAAATGTTGCAGCAAAAAAATGAAGCGAATATAGATAAATTTAATAAATTAGTTCAAGAGAATAAGAATCTCCATTTCCGTATTCAAAAATTACAGAATTATAGTTCTTCATATGTTAATCACACTGCATTATTAATGGAAATTTATAAATCTCCTAGTTATAAAATAATTAGATTATTTAAAAAAATTAACTGGAGGATAAGAAAAAAACCTAAAAAGCAAATCTATTATCCAAATAGTAATATAGACGGTTACTTGGAAGCCATTAAAATATTATCATCCGTAAGTTGGAGTATGTTAGCTCCCCTACATGGTCTCTACAGGATTTTAAAAGGTAAGAGAAATTTTTAATACTAACCAATTAAATATGAAATAATGAACATGAAAAGAGATAATGTAAAACCTATTCGCCCTAGAACAGAAGATTGGAATAATCTTTCAACTCAAAAAAAGAATCAAGAAGCTGCTGTTGATATTATTATTCCTGTATATGGTGCTCCTGATGATACTTTGCGGTGTATTTATAGTGTATTGAAAACAAAAAACCAAACCCCGTTTAATTTGGTTGTTATTGAAGATGCAGGCCCTGTGCCAGAACTTCGAACTATATTGAGAGATTTAAGTGAAAAATTTTCATTTGAATATTATGAAAATAAAGAAAATAAAGGTTTTGTCTTAACTTGTAATTTTGGTTTTCAAATTCATCCTCAAAGGGATTTAATCTTATTAAATTCAGATACTGAAGTCTTTGATGGCTGGGTAGATACTATAGTTAATTGTGCTATACAAAACCCTAAAGCAGGAACTATAACGGCAATGTCAAATAATGCGACTATTTGTAGTTATCCTCTTTTCTGCGAAGATTTTTCTTATTGCTATGAAATACCTGATTCAGAGTTAAATAAATTATTTTTTAGCGAAAATAAATTTAATACTGTGAAAGCTCCTACGGGGGTTGGATTTTGTATGTACGTCCGTCGAAAATGTTTAAATCAGATTGGATATTTTAATTATGAACTATTTGGGAAAGGTTATGGGGAGGAAAATGATTTATGTATTAGAGCCGAGAAGGCGGGTTGGGATAATTTAATCGCAATGGGACTATTTGTTCGGCATTATGGTAGCAGTTCTTTTAGTAATACTCAAAGATTGGAGCGCGTTGAGAATGCTCTTAATGTTATAAATGATGAGCATCCTAAATATTTGAAGGATGTGGAAAGATTTATAAAAGAAGATCCTATATTTGAATATCGTAATAGAATAGATATAAAAAGGCTAAAAAACTACGTTGACAATAAAAATAAAAAATTAATTTTAAATGTGACTCACTCTCTTGGCGGAGGTACGGAAAAGCATGTTCTAGAAATAACAGACAAACTAATATCTGAAGGATTTTCTGTACTGTCTTTGCAGCCTGACATAAAAAATAATATTCTATTGTCAATAGAAAATAAATATCCCTTGCCTAATTTGAAGTTTAAGTTGGAAAGTGTAGAAGAAATATATAATTTTCTGAATGATATGGAATTAGATTTTATACATATACACCATTTAAAAGGATTTTCCAATAATTTTGTAGACAATTTTTTAGAAGCTGCCATTAAAAGCAATATACCATACTATTTTACACTTCATGATTATTATGCTATTTGCCCAAGAATTAATTTAATTGATGATACTGGTTTATTTTGTGGGGAACCTGATAACGAACAATGTAATATTTGTATTCGGTCATGTAATGATTCAATGGGCTATTCAATTGAACGTTGGAGAGGTTGGTATCAAAAAATTTTAGAAAATGCATATAAAATTTTTGTTCCTGACTTAGATGTTAAATGGAGATTTATGAGATATTTTGACAATATGGACTTTGTGGTTCGACCACACTTTGATTCTTGGCAATATGATGAATCCACTTTCAATAATATTCAAAATACCCACAGTAACTCTAAAATAAAAAGAATAGGTATTATTGGTGCAATAGGGTTACATAAAGGATTTTATATTTTGAAGGAAGTTTCAGAAATTTGTTCTCGGTATGGTTTTAATTTGGAATTTATTGTTATTGGCTATACACAGGATGATATTTCTTTAAAAAATCAGAAAAATGTGAAGATACTTGGGAAATATCAAGATGATAAATTAATAGAAATCATTAATAAAGAACATTTAGATGCTATATGGTTTCCTGCAATATGTCCTGAAACATATTCTTATACACTCAGTGCTTGTCTCATCACAGGATTGCCGATTATTGCTTTTGATTTTGGAGCAATTGGTAGAAGGCTAGCCAGTATAGAAAATTATATTCCTGTTCCTTTAGAATGTATGTTAAATCCAGGTAGTATTATCCAATATTTGTTAAAAGAAAAAGAAATTTTAAAAGGAGAAACAGTTGAATATGTATATTCATCTCTTAAAGAAGATTACTATCAGATTTGATTGTTGAGAAATTGAAGCTTGGTTTGCATATCTTGGCCTTTATATGGTGGAACCTATTTGGTATCTTGGAGGGATTTTAATAATGTTAAAAGTTTAGTAAGGATAATTTATTTAGAATTTGAAAATTTAATAAAAATAATTACTTTATCAGCAGTGCAGTTTTTGGGTATTTAAATTGAATGTTAATAAAACCATCATCCTTGCCGTTCCCAATATGTACGAACTCGACAAGTGCATCGAAAAAAACCTGCGTTTTTTGGGGTTCGACGTCGTCAACCTTTGTTACGACGACAGGGATTCTTTTTATCCCAGTATGGCGAGCAGGGTGAAAAACCTATATTACAAATATGTTGCCAAAGACGGCGACTACAAAAAGGTTTTGAAATATAGCCGCTATCGGGATGACATTGCGCGCAAGCTGGGTTCGTTAAACGGAAAAAAAGCGGATTACGCCTTGTGTATCCGTGCCAACATCTATCCCAAAGAAATCATTGCTGCCATTCGTGCGCACAGTGAAATATGTGTCAATTACCAATGGGACGGCATTGGGAGATTCCCCGATATCTTGGAATATTTGGACTATTTTGACCAATGCTGGGTTTTCGACCCGCAAGATATTAAGCAATATCCGGAATGCGGATTCAAAGCCACGACCAACTTCTACTTCGATTTGCCTGTCCCAGAACTGCCGTCAAACGACAGCCTCTACTTCCTCGGCGGCTACGAATTGAGGAGGGAAGGGCAGACCAAGCATTTCATCAGCGAAGCGGAACGCCTCGGGTTGCCTTTGGATTTCCATATTTACTGTAAAGACGACCGTGCCGAGAAAGCCTTCGGTACCAAAGGCATCACATATCTCGACCGCAGCAGCATTCTTAGTTTTGAAAACAATTTAAGCAAGGTACAAAGCTGCGGGGCAGTGGTCGATTTTGCCCAGTTTGACCATTACGGTTTGTCGTTCCGCATTTTCGATGCACTGCATTTCGATAAAAAACTGATTACGACCAACCAAAGCATACGGGATACCGACCTTTATCATCCCGACAATGTGTTTTTATGGGATGGCGGCAGCTTGGACGAATTGCCTAATTTCTTGGCGCGTCCGTATCAGCCGGTCAGTCCGGATATCAAAGAAAAATATTCGTTTACCCAATGGCTCAACCGTATGCTCGGTATCGGCAATTAATGAAGGCGAACCTGTGTCGCAGCCGTTTTAAGAATTTCATCATTGCCTGATTGTATAGTGGTTTAAAGTTAATCCACTATATTTTCAGACGACCCTTCCTCTTTACCGCACGACAATTATGAAAAAGAAAACCGTTATCCTGGCTATGCCGGAGCTGTTTAAAATCCACGAGCTCATCATTGAGAATCTGGAAAAATGCGGCTTCAACGTACTGTCCCTGACTTACGAAGAAAAAGAATTCAAATACAAAAGCATCTTCCAACGCATGCAGAAAATCTGGTACCGCAACGTCCTCGGACGAATGGATTTCAAGAAACGGGTAATGTTCCGTTTGGTGGAAGAGCGGCTGGAAGCGTTGTTGGAACAATATCCCGAGCAGGCGGATTATTGCTTCATGATTTGGCTGGGCGCCTATCCGAAAGAGTTTATTTCCAAGCTGCGCAACCACGCCAAACTGATGGTCTATTACAACTGGGAAGCACTGACTTTCTTGAAAGAAGATTTTGAAAATATCGAATTTTTCGACAAATTTTATTTCTTCGATCCGTTTGATCAAAACAAGCTGCCCGAATACGACCATGTATTGCATCCGACCACAAGTTTCTATTTCGACAGCTTTACGCCGTCTGAAAAAACCGAAAACAAAATCCTCTTTATCGGATCGTACGCAGAAGACCGCAACAGCGACATCCGCGCATTCTGTGACGCCGCACGCGCCATCGGTTTGGATATCGACTTCCGTCTGGCGAGCAAGAAAATCGCCGAAGAGCAAGCAGCACTGGGCATCCCCGAAGTACAGTTCTTCTCGTTTGCCAACGCGTTGTCTTACCGCCAGAATTTAGAAGAAGCCGCCAAATCCTCCGTATTGGTCGACTTCCTCAACCGCAAGCATTACGGCTTGTCTTTGCGGATTTTTGAGGCCATTGGTTTGGATAAAAAACTGATTACCACCAATCCGACCATCGTGCATTACGATTTTTACCATCCCGACAATATGTTCTACTGGGACGGCAGCAATCTCGACGAACTCAAAGACTTCCTGACCCGACCGTTCGTCCCCATCGCGCCGGAATTGAAACGCAAATACAGCTTCAGCAACTGGATAAACTGCGCATTCGATATCGAGCCGAACATACCGATCGGGCTGCCGCATATCGACAGGGATGCCATTCAACAGATATAGCGGAGAAGCAGATTTGCGGGATAGGCGGTACAAATAAAAGGGAAAATATTCACTGAGTGCTTCGGCACTTTCAAAGTCTATTCACAATAAACGATGCAGCGCGGACGCCGATACCGAAAACCGCTACGATTTTTATTTCCTAGGGTCGCATGTTTCCAATCTCTACAGGGACAAAGCCATTTCGACTTTTTCCGAATAAGCCGAAAAGAAAGGCTGGAAAGTCGATTCCACGATATTCCATGTCAACGACGGCAGTTTGAACGAACATTCCGATGTTTATCCCGACAGTATCAAAGCGACAGCAGAGCCGCTCACGTTCGAAGACAACATCAAACGCGAAATGCAAAGCTGCGTCTTGCTGGATTTTAAAGCAGCGGTGCATACGGGTTTATCGTTTCGGACAATCGAGTCGGTCGGCTATCGGAAAAGCTCATTACCACCAATGCCGAAGTTGCCAAATACGATTTTTATCATTCCGACAATATCTATATTTGGGATGGTAAAAGTTTGGACGGTTTGGCAGAATTTGTCGCCAAACCCTACTGCGAACTGTCGCCCGAAATCTACCAAAAATACAGTTTTGGCAACTGGTTGCGCTATATTCTAGACATACCGCCCCATCAAAAAATAACCCTGCCCGAATAAACGGAAAGAGGTCGTCTGAAATTTGACGATATAGCAGATAAAATAGGCAATGCCTGCACTGTTATTCCCGCCTGTGCGGGAATGACAATACGGAGGCTTCTTATTTTGTTTCAGACGACCTCAAAAATTAGATTCATCACACTATTTATGCTATAAGGTCGTCTGAAATGAACAGACTCCATTCCCAAAACAAGGAAGTAAACATGAGCACACAAGATTTAAGCGGCAAAGTCGCATTGGTAACAGGCGCATCGCGCGGTATCGGCGCGGCGATTGCCGACACGCTGGCGGCGGCAGGTGCCAAAGTTATCGGCACGGCGACCAGCGAAAGCGGCGCGGCAGCGATTAGCGGGCGCTTGGCGCAATGGGGCGGTGAAGGCCGTGCATTGAATTCCGCCGAACCCGAAACCATCGAAAACCTGATTGCCGACATCGAAAAAGCGTTCGGCAAGCTGGACATTCTGGTCAACAACGCCGGCATCACCCGCGACAACCTCTTGATGCGTATGAAAGAAGAAGAGTGGGACGACATCATGCAGGTCAACCTCAAATCTGTGTTCCGCGCCTCTAAAGCCGTATTGCGCGGCATGATGAAACAACGCGCCGGCCGCATCATCAACATCACATCCGTCGTTGGCGTGATGGGCAATGCCGGTCAGACCAACTATGCCGCGGCAAAAGCAGGCTTGATCGGTTTCTCCAAATCCATGGCGCGCGAAGTCGGCAGCCGCGGCATTACCGTCAACTGCGTCGCCCCCGGCTTTATCGATACCGACATGACCCGCTCCCTGCCTGAAGAAACCCGCAAAACCTTTGAAGCGCAAACTTCGCTGGGCAAATTCGGCGAAGCGCAAGACATCGCGGATGCGGTCTTGTTCCTCGCTTCCGACCAAGCAAAATACATCACCGGTCAAACGCTGCACGTCAACGGCGGCATGCTGATGCCTTGATTCGGCTTGGAAAATAAAGAAGGGCGTCTGAAAACGGATTTCAGACGACCTTTTGTTTGTTTAGTTTGCTTGCAGCAGTTGCTTGTTGAGTTCCGCCTGTATCAGCAGGCCGTGGGCGAAGTTGCGGCTGTCGGCGAGGATGAGTTTGCCGCCGTAGCGTTTGGCGATGGCGTCGGCGATGGAAAGTCCGAGTCCGGTGCCTTGTTGTTCCGTGCCGAGTATGCGGTAGAAGGCGTCGGTTACGCGGCTGCGTTCGGCGGCGGGGATGCCGGGGCCGTCGTCTTCCACCCAGATAGTGAGGGTGGTCGGGGTCTCGCTGAAACCTATGTCGATGCGGCCGCCTGCGGGGGTGTAGCGGATGGCGTTGTCGGTGAAGGTTTTGATGAGGGTGTAGATTTCGGTGTCGTCGGCTCGGATGCGGATGTCGTTTTCAACGGCGACGCCGATGTCTTGCTGTTTGTTGAGGGCAAGGGGCATGAGTTCTTGCAGCACGCGGCGGAACTGGGCTTGCAGGCTGATGTCGGTCAGGTTGCGTTGGGTTTCGGAGCCTTGGGCGCGGGCGTGGGTCAGGAGCTGCTCGAGCAGGTGGCGGTTGCGCTGTATGCTTTGGAGGATGAGTCCGGTCTGTTCGCGGGCTTCGTCCGATTGGGGCAGCTTGGTGAGCCGTTCTGCCTGAAGGGAGAGGGCGGTCAGGGGGCTGCGCAGTTCGTGGGCGGCATCGGCGATGAAGCGTTGCTGGCGGCGGATGTTTTCGCCTGTGCGTTGCAGCAGTTGGTTGATGGCGGTAACGAAGCCTTGTATTTCGCTGGGCACGCCTTCTCCGTCCAGCGGAGAGAGGTCGTCTGAACGGCGTTGTCCGAGGGAGGCGGAAAGGGTCTTAACGGGACGCATGGCGCGGTAGGTGATCCATACGGTCAGCAGGATCATGAGCGGTAGGGCGATGAGCAGCGGGAGGACGCTTTGGTAGGCGGCGGTGGCGGCGAGGTCGTCGCGGTATTCGGTTTCTTGTAGTACGGCGATTTTGCCTTGCGGGGTTTGGTGGATGTAGGCGCGGTATTCGTCGTCATCATCGTCATCGTCGTCATCAACGCCGCCTTTGATGGTGTGGAATCCTTCGCCGAGTGTGTTGGACAAGGGGACGGTGTCTTCTTGTCCGAATGTTTGGATGAGGATGTGGTTTTCGCTGCCTATTTGTGTGTAGTCGGTGGTTTTGGGGTTGATGTAGGCGGCGGTTTGGCGCAACAGGTCGTCCTGAAGCTCTTCGGCTTCATGGTAGGTTTGGTAATAGGAGAACGCGCCTGCGATGATGGACAAGGGCAGGAACATCAGTATCAGGGCGATGCTGATACGGACTTGCAGGGATTGTTTGAGGGTCTGGATACAGTGATGCATAGTGTGTTTGGCGAGGCTGTTTTAGGTTTTGTTATTAATTATGGCACGGGCGGGCGGATACGCGGTTTAAGGTTTCAGACGACCTCTTTTGCGACCAGCCAGCCTACGCCGCGTACGTTTTGGATGTGTTCTTTGCCGAGCTTTTTACGCAGGGCGTGGATGAGGAAATCGACGGCGTTGCTTTCAACTTCTTCGCCCCAGCCGTAGATTTTGTCTTCAAGATCGCTGCGGGAAAGGATGATGCCGGGGCGCATCATCAGGGCTTGGAGGACGGCAAATTCTTTGTTGCTCAGGAGGACGGGTTTGTCTTCTCCTTTGACTTCGACTTGGTAGGTGGCGGGGTTGAGGGTAAGTGCGCCGTTGGTCAGCAGGGTTTGGCTGTGGCCGCTGTGGCGGCGCAGGACGGCGCGCATACGGGCTTGCAGTTCCGCCATGTCGAAGGGTTTGACGATATAGTCGTCGGCGCCGCCATCCAGTCCGTTGAGGCGGCTGTGGAGGTCGTCGCGGGCGGTTACGATGAGGACGGGGGTTTTGCTGCCTTCGTGTCGGATTTGGGTGAGAACGTCCAATCCGTCTTTGCCGGGCAGTCCGAGGTCGAGCAGCAGCAAGTCGTAGTTCTGCGCCTGAAGGGCGGTAGAAACTTGGCTGCCGTTTTTGACCCAATCGACGGCATAGCCGCTGTCTTTGAGGTTGGCGGCTACGGCTTGGGCAATCATGTTGTCGTCTTCTGCAAGCAATACGCGCATGGTGTTCTCCTTAATTAATGGGAGGATAGCAGGGGAAAATTAGGAAGGGTTTAGCAGGAGGTCGTCTGAAAGGGGCGGCTGGTTTTCAGACGACCTTTTGTTGCTTTTCCGTACTTGATTGGGTTTCCTTCGGCGTGGGTTCTGCCGGGTATGGTGGACATTTTCTTCTAAAGGAATACTGCGTTTGAATGGTCTGCCGATTTTGCCAAAAGGTCGTCTGAAAACCACGATTCCGTTTTCAGACGACCTTTTGTCTTTACAGTAACACAATATCGTATTGTTCCTGCGTGTAGGCGGTTTCGACTGCCAGCGAAATCGGTTTGCCGATAAAGTCGATGAGCATCGCCAGCGATTGCGACTCTTCGTCGAGGAAGAGGTCGATGACGTTGGGCGCGGCGAGGATGCGGAAGGACTGCACGTCGTAACGGCGGGCTTCGCGGACGATTTCGCGCTGGATTTCGTAGCAGATGGTCTGCGGCGTTTTCAGACGACCCCTGCCTTGGCAGGACGGGCAGGGTTCGCAGAGGATTTGGCTGAGATTTTCGCGCGAACGTTTGCGCGTCAGCTCGACCAAACCCAAGCTGGTGAAGCCGTTGAGGGTAACGCGGGTGCGGTCGAAGGCAAGGGCTTTGGCAAGCTCTTGCAACACGGCTTCGCGGTGCGCTTCCTGCGCCATGTCGATGAAGTCGATGATGATGATGCCGCCGAGGTTGCGCAGCCTTAATTCGCGGGCGATGGTGTGGCAGGCTTCGAGGTTGGTGCGGAAGATGGTTTCGTCGAAGTTGCGCGCGCCGACGAAGCCGCCGGTGTTCACGTCTATCGTGGTCATGGCTTCAGTGGACTCGATAATCAGGTAGCTGCCGAAGTTGAGGTTGACGCGCGGTTGCAGGGCGCGGCTGATTTCCTGTTCGACGTTGTGGGTTTCAAACAACGGGCGTTCGCCTTTGAACAGCTCTATCTTGCCCAATGCGCCGTGGACGTATTGCTCGGCGAAACGGGTCATGCGGCGGTGGTTTTCGGTTGAATCGACGAGGATTTTCTGCGTGTCGAGGCTGAACATATCGCGCAACACGCGCAGGCTCAAAGGCAAATCCTGATACAGCAGGGTTTCCGGCGGCTGGGTTTTCGCTTGTTCTTGAATGTGTTCCCACACTTTGGTCAGGTAGTGGATATCGGACAGAAGCTGCTCGTCGGTGGCGTTTTCGGCGTTGGTGCGGATGATGTAGCCGTGGCACGCGTCTTCGAGCAATAGATTAGTCAGGCGTTCGCGCAGGCTGTTGCGTTCGGCATCGTCTTCGATGCGCTGGGAAATGCCGATGTGGTCTTCCTGCGGAAGGTGGACGAGGAAACGCCCCGCTAACGAAATTTGAGTGGAAAGGCGCGCGCCTTTGGTGTTAATCGGGTCTTTGATGACCTGCACCAAAACCGACTGCCCTTCAAACAGCATATGCTCGATGCGCTGGGTTTCATCGGGGTTGCGGCGTTGTTCGAGGACATCGACGATATGCAGAAACGCAGCGCGTTCCAAGCCGATGTCGATGAACGCGCTCTGCATTCCCGGCAATACGCGGCGCACCACGCCCAGATAAATATTGCCGACCAGACTATGACCGCTGTTGCGCTCGATGTGCAGCTCGCAGATATTGTTTTCTTCCAACACCGCCACGCGCGTTTCCTGCGGCGTAATGTTGACGAGCACGGTTTCGGGCGGACGGACGGCGTCCTTCGGGATGGGGATTCCTGAGAGCATGGTTTTATTTCCTGATTTTTAATAAGAAATATAGTAGATTAAATTTGAACCAGACTGATGTTGCCCAAACCTGAAAATAATCGGCTGATTGTGTTGCTGTTCTGACTCAAATTTAATCTACCATCCGCTTGCCGTCGGTTTTGTGGAAAACAAATGGCAAAAGCGGTTCGGATTGCCGTTTATCATACTTTAAAAACGGCGTTTTGGCACATGGGCGGCAGGCAGCCCTCACTCCCCGAAAACAAAGATTCAGGCAAAATAGCCGATTTCAAGTATTGTAAAATAAACCATATGCCCATATAGTGAACCCCATTAGAACTCTGAAAACAATCATGCAAACCGTTACGATGTATACAGGCGCATTCTGCCCCTACTGCACCATGGCCAAAAAGCTGCTGCATTCGCTGGGCGTCGCCGAAATCAACGAAATCCGCGTAGACCGAAGCCCCGAAGCCTTTGCCGAAATGCAGCAGCTTTCCGGGCAGCGCAGCATACCGCAAATTTTCATCGGCGATACCCACGTCGGCGGCTTCACCGATTTGTACGGCCTGCACCGCGAAGGCAGGCTGGATTCTTTATTAAACCCGTAACTTTAAACCCAACTAGGAAAACAAAATGAGCGAAGAATTGCAACCCGTATTCAGCATCGAACGCCTGTTCGTCAAAGACCTGTCTTTGGAAGTGCCCAATGCCCCCCAAATCTTCTTGGAACAAGGCGAGCCTGAAGTCGATATGCGCGTTTCCACCAACAGCGAGAAGCTGGAAGACGGCTACTACAACGTTGACGTAACCGTTACCGTAACCGCCAAACTCAACGCCGAACGCACCATGTTCCTCAACGAAGTGACTCAAAGCGGCATCTTCCGTCTGGAAAATATCCCTGAAGAAGACGTTCAACTGCTCTTAGGCGTAGCCTGCCCGAACATCCTCTTCCCTTACGCACGCGAAGCCATTTCCACCAGCGTAACCCGCGCCGGCTTCCCGCCCGTACTGCTTGCTCCGATCAACTTCGAAGCTATGTACCAGCAACAACAAGAAGGCAACGCATAATCCGCGTTCCCTGTTTGTCAAAAGGTCGTCTGAAAAATGTTTCAGACGACTTTTTTATGATTGTGAAAATGCCCTTCCGAATTTCATCTTGAATGGCATAGACATAAAATCTGTAACGTCATAAAATTCCAAACGTTTATTATTTATCGAATAAAAAGGTTACGATGAAAAAATATATTTTTGGGGTGTATGCTGCTTTGCTCGTGGGTAATGCAATATCTGCCGATTTTACAGGTAGTTGGGGGTATGTTCGTGATATTCCGGATGGTGTTTACGGTAAGTATTTCAATATTAAACAATCATCAAGATATATAATTACGGGCGAATGGCATGAAGGGCGTTCAGACGGTCCCGGTGGTAGCGGTAAGGTAAAGGGGTATGTGAAAAAAGGCGGAAAACTGTATTTGAGTTACTGTTCGGAAGGAGATAATTCTTGGTATACGCCTTGTCCGAAATATGAACAAGACAGGGGCTATTTCGTCAGATGGAATGGTGATCTGGTTGAATATTATCGGCCATATGGAAAAGGGCAGGTATATAAAAAAGGTGAAATATTTAAGCGGCAGCAAGAAAGTGAACAGATTGAAGGTCAGGAGCAGCCTCAAGAGCGACAATCTTTGAGTCAACAAAAATTACTGAAAGAGCAAGAGTCTTTGCATCGGCAGGAGTTGTTGAAGGAACAAGAACTTTTACGCCGACAGGAATTGTTGAAAGAGCAGGAGTTATTGCTGCAACGGAAATCAGGTGGAGAACCAGAGTTGTTAAACGTACAGGAAATATTTAAAGAACAAGGAGGAGAGGACGTATTCAAAGAGCAGGAGACGGCAGAAAGTCAGTGGACAGTTGAAAAACAGGAGTTGCCGCAAGGACAAAAAAATATCGAATAATGGGGATGCTCTAAAAAGGTCGTCTGAAAACTTGGGTTTGGGTTTTCAGACGACCTTTTTTCTTTGCCGCACACTATTTCACAATATTCGACAGCGGCCAGCGCGGTTTGACGTTGAACGCGCCGACGGGCTGCCGCTCCTGCAACCTCATCGCGCCGGCGAAGGCAATCATCGCGCCGTTGTCGGTGCAGTATTCCATAGGCGGAAAACAGACTTTGATTTTTTCTTCCTTAGGCTTGGGTTTGCCTTTTTCAGACGGCTGTTTGACGCTTAAGCGGGAAAATTCGTCGCGCAGCTTCCAGTTTGCCCCGACGCCGCCTGCGACGACCAAAGTTCTGAATCCGGTATCCAACAAGGCTTTTTTGGCTTTGACGGCGAGGACGTCAATCACCGCGTCTTGAAACGCGCGGCAGATGTCGTTGCGCGTTTGCTCGGGAATTTCGCCGCCGTTTTCGGCGCGGACTTTTTCGACGGCGGTCAGAACGGCGGTTTTCAAACCAGAGAAGCTCATCTGCAAATCGTGCGAATGGAGCATGGGGCGCGGGAACGAGAAGGCATCGGGGTTGCCCAGCTTCGCCAGTTCGGACAACTTCGCGCCGCCGGGATACGGCAAACCTAAGAGTTTGGCTGTTTTGTCGAACGCCTCGCCTGCCGCGTCATCGACGCTTTCGCCCATCAGCGTGTAATCGCCGATGCCGCGCACCGCCATAAACTGTGTATGTCCGCCCGAAACCAGCAGGGCGACGAACGGAAATTCGGGTTTGTCGTCCGCCAAAAGCGGGGAGAGCAAATGGCCTTCGAGATGGTGGACGGGAATGACGGGTTTGTTCAAGGCAAACGCCAAAGCGTTGGCGTAGCCCGCACCCGCCAGAAGCGCGCCGCCCAAGCCCGGCCCTTGGGTGTAGGCGACGGCATCGATGTCGTCATAGGAAACGCCCGCTTCCTGCAAACAGCCCTGCGTCAGCGGCACGACACGGCGGATGTGGTCGCGGCTGGCAAGTTCGGGGACAACGCCGCCGTATTCGGCGTGCATCGCCATTTGGGTGTGAAGATGGTGCGCCAACAGGCCGCGTTCGGTATCGTAAAGCGCAACGCCCGTTTCATCGCAGGATGATTCGATTCCAAGTACCAACATGGTTTGAGGTCGTCTGAAAATAAGGATGCGGTATTTTAACGGATTTCAGGTGGGCTTGGCTTGCTTGCGGTTAGGGAATATGCAGTGGTAGAGGCTATATCATATATATATGATACGGAGTTGGGTTTGCTATCCGGTTATACTGAGTATTTTTATTGTCTGGGTTTTTGTTATTTAAATTTGATTATATTAGACATACTAAAGAAGCATCAGGTGGGAGGATTGTCGGCAATTTTGATTTTTAGATTTAATTGATGGAAATATTATTGCTTATATTTTTATATTTTATAATTTTTAATGCTTTAAAATACGTAAAAATTGTTTTTTTGAAATAAAATTGCTGAATAGTTGAGAGAAGGCTTGTTTAAAACAGGTAAAGAAGGTAATCTATGCTCCGATTTATCTGAATTTGAAAGCAATAACAATGACCAAACAACACCCTACCGACGATATTAAGATTAGAGAAGTCAAAGAGCTGCTGCCGCCGATTGCCCATTTGTACGAGCTGCCGATTTCTGATGAAGCGGCGGGGCTGGTACACCGCACGCGGCATGAAATCGCCGATTTGGTTCACGGCAAGGACAACCGCCTGCTGGTGATTATCGGTCCGTGTTCCATCCACGACCCCAAAGCCGCCTTGGAATACGCCGAACGTTTGCTGGTGTTGCGCAAGAAATATGAAAAAGAATTGCTGATTGTGATGCGCGTGTATTTTGAAAAACCGCGTACAACGGTGGGTTGGAAAGGTCTGATTAACGACCCGCACTTGGACGGCACGTTCGACATCAACTACGGCCTGCGTCAGGCGCGCAGATTGCTGCTGACGCTGAACAATATGGGTATGCCCGCTTCGACGGAGTTCCTCGACATGATTACGCCGCAATATTACGCGGACTTGATTTCTTGGGGCGCGATCGGTGCGCGGACGACGGAAAGTCAGGTACACCGCGAACTCGCCAGCGGCCTGTCTTGTCCGGTCGGTTTCAAAAACGGTACGGACGGCAATCTGAAAATCGCCATCGACGCGATTGGCGCGGCAAGTCATCCGCATCACTTCCTGTCTGTAACCAAAGCGGGGCATTCCGCCATTGTGCATACCGGCGGCAATCCCGACTGCCACGTTATCCTGCGCGGCGGCAAAGAGCCGAATTACAGTACCGAACACGTCAAATCGGCGGCGGAGCAATTGATAAAAGCGGGTTTGTCGCCCAAGCTGATGGTCGATTGCAGCCACGCAAACAGCCGTAAAGATTACAGACGGCAGATGGAAGTTGCCCAAGATGTTGCCGCGCAACTGGAAAACGGCGAAGACAATATTATGGGCGTGATGGTGGAAAGCCATTTGGTTGAAGGCAGACAGGACAAGCCCGAGGTTTACGGGCAAAGCATTACCGATGCCTGCATCGGCTGGGATACCACCGAAGAAATGCTCGCGCTTTTGGCTGCGGCAAACCGTAAACGGGTCGCGCCTTAAATCGGTTTGTGTGGCGAAAAAGAGGTCGTCTGAAAAGTCTGTGTGTGGGTAAAAACAGACAGTTTTTCAGACGACTTTTGTTTTTGTTTTGTATAAATTGTTTATTTACAAGAGCTTCAGGGTGGTCTACGGGTAAATTATCGTAGTTTAAACAGTCTTTACTTATCAGAAGACATATTAATGAAACCTTGTGAGATACTGCCTGCGTATTGTTTAACCTACTGATGGAGAATACAACATGAAAAAGGCTTTGACTAAAACCGTTACCTTGATTGCTATCGCCGCTTCTTTGAGTGCATGCGCAGATATGAACCAAACCCAACGCAATACCGCTGCCGGCGCAGTATTGGGTGGTGTAGCAGGTAACCTGATTGGCGGCGATACCGGTGCTACTTTGGGTGGCGCGGCATTGGGCGGGGTTATCGGCAGCCAAGTTCATCGCGGAAATCGCTATCGCTAAGTAGTTCATTAATATCATTATGCAAACCGTTCCGATCGTTTCATTTGTCGGAACGGTTTTTCTTTGATGGGGGCAATGGGAAAAGGTCGTCTGAAACGAGGGTTATCGTGTTTCAGACGACCTTTTAGCAATAAGAAGGATGGATAACTTATTGGCGGATGACTGCTTTTGCGATTTGGTCCGCCATGCGTTTGCTTGCTCCTTTGTGCTTGCCGACAAACTCAAGGGCTTTTTGGGAGCAACGTTCTTTTTCTAATGGGTAGGCAAGCCATGATGTGGTTTTTTCATACCATCTTTCAGCAGAAACAACCTGTTCTGCCGCCCCTGCCCGGATCGCATCTTGGCATACAGTGGTGAAATTGTAGGTTGAACAACCGAATAAGGTCGGAATGCAGCAGGAAATCGGTTCGATAACATTCTGACAACCCGCATCCACAAGGCTGCCGCCGACGAAGGCAATATCCGCAGCCAAATAATAGGCAAACAGTTCTCCCATGCTGTCTCCGACCCATATTTGCGTTTCTTTGTCGACAGGAAGGTTATCACTGCGATGTTGCACACGGTAGCCCATATCTTCCGCAAGGGAAAAGGTCGTCTGAAAACGCTCGGGGTGTCGAGGGATAATCACCAGCAGTGCATCCCCTTTATAGCGTTTCCATGCGTCAAGCAACATTTCCGCTTCATCCTGACCTTTATAGAAACGGGTACTGGCACACACGACGACAGGGCGGTTACCGATCCGTTCTTTAAATGCGGCTGCAAGTGCTTTCATCCCTTCGGGAGGCGATACATCGTACTTGGTGTTGCCGCAGACGTGGACATTAGAAGCTCCAATCAAGTGCAACCGTTCTGCATCTTCGGCAGTTTGGGCAAAGCATCCGCTCAAAATGCGCATAGCAGGCTCAACCAAGCCGCGTATTTTCAAATATCCCCGTTGCGATTTTTCAGACAGGCGGGCGTTGGCAAGAAAAAGCGGCACCTGTTTTTCAGCACACATATGCATCAGGTTCGGCCAAATTTCTGTTTCCATCAAAATACCGAAACGAGGGGCATGGTCGGTTAAAAATTGCCCAACCCATTCTGGTTTGTCGTAAGGAATATAGCGGCATTGCGCATTGGGATATAGGGTTTGCGCCGTATGCCTTCCGGTCGGTGTCATTTGAGTCAGTAATAAAGGGGCATCTGGGAAATGGTTCTGTAATGCTTCGATGAGTGGCTGAGCTGCACGGGTCTCCCCGACAGAAACGGCGTGAATCCAAATCGGATGTTGCAGCGGATTGCTCATTTTTTTGCCGAATCTTTCATCCCAGTGTTCCAAATAGGATGTTGATTTTTCAGCTCTCTTTTTTAGATAACAGCGAATAAACAAAGGAGCGATATGCCAAAGTTGATTGTATAACCAACGTATCATCATAGTGGTATTCCAAGATGTAAGGGGGCGTATGAAAAAAGTATCAGGAGAGATTATAGACGATTCAATCTAAAACAGGACGGGATGAGCAGTCCCAAAGCTAAAAGCTAATGAAAATAGCTGAAAAGAAAGGCTTGTGATTTTGAAATACTTGATATTGTAGTTGGTGGAAATAGGTATGTTTAGATAAGATTGATGAAATCAGTAGGATCATCATCTGTAAAAAAGATGATATTTGTCTAAATACAACACTTTTTTGACATATTTCAGTAGTAAAAAGATGTGTGAAAGTCAGGGTTATAGATATAACAGATGAGAATTTGTGGTTATATGTATGGAAATTATTCTTTAGAAAAAAATAGCCTTCAAAAACTTTATTGGCAAATTTCTGTTTTATTTTAAATTTAAATTGCTTTTTATATGAAAATTAGACACAAAATTGCAGGATATTATATATTTTTCTACTAATTTCAATTGTTAATATGTTCTGAGTTATATATTCATAACGAACAATACTGTTAATAATTAATAATATAGAGAACGCGTTAAGCCATGATAAAAAAAAATAATAAATGAGAAGACAGCTAGTCCAATATAATGCAATTATGTATAGATTAATTGGATTCTAAATCGATCCAGTATATTGATTGTACTGATTTATTTGTTTTAGATGGATTGAATCGGTTACATTTTTTTGTAAGTGTCAGATAAGTGGCATGTATATTAGATAAACGGCAAATATTTGTCAATCATAATATGCAAAACATATATCATTCTGGTTCGGTCTTTTCGATAACTATCATTATGTGTTTTTATCAGGGAGATAAAATATGAAACACAAAGCACACATGAATCGTTTTACCCCGCTCAATAAGGCAATGTCTCTATCGTTTGCTGCTTTCGGTTTGTTTGCAGCATCTGCCGCTTCCGCTGAAAATTACATTAGTATCAGTAGTGATGCTGGTGTTCAACGTCCTAACTATAACAACGATGGCGCAACCGATCGTTTTGGTATGGCTATCGGTGTGAATACAACGGCAACAGGTCATAGCGGTATTTCTATCGGTACCAGTACCACTTCTGCAGGGGAATCTGCCATCGCAGTTGGTTCTTATGCTGAGGCTAATGGTGTTACCGCTGCTGCCTTTGGTCAAGGCGCGAAAGCACTTGGCAATACAACGACTGCTGCCGGTCAAAAAGCTCAAGCAACTGCTCAAGGTGCTACTGCTTTGGGTACTGGTTCTCTAGCTTCTGCAATGTATTCTACTGCTACAGGTGCAGCATCTTCTGCTTCAGGTCAGTCAAGTGTGGCTTATGGGTTGCAGTCTAAAGCTTCTGCTAATTCGGCAGTGGCGATTGGCTCCCGTGCGACAGCTTCTCATGTGGGTTCCGTTGCTTTGGGTGCAGGTTCTACAACTGATGAAGCAGTGGGCACTAATAGTGCAACTGTAAATAACGTATCTTATAGTGGTTTTGCAGGTACTAATCCCCGTTCTACCGTTAGCGTTGGCTATACGGGTGGCGAGCGTACTATCACTAATGTTGCTGCTGGACGTATTAATGCAACCAGTACTGATGCTATTAACGGTAGCCAACTGTATCAAGTTGCTGCACGTTCTCAAGGCAACTCTACTGCAATCACCAATTTACAAAATCAAGTTAATGGTATTGATAACCGCTTGAATGATATGGATAAGGATTTGCGTGCAGGTATCGCCGGTGCGACTGCGATTGCATTCTTACAACGTCCGAATGAAGCAGGTAAGAGCATGGTTTCTGCTGCGGTAGGTGGCTATCGCAATGAGCAGGCTATTGCCGTGGGTTATGCTCATAACTCAGATAACAATAAATGGTCTGTTAAAACCGGTGTCAGTGTCAATACACGTAAAGACGTAAACTGGGGTGGTAGCGTAGGCTATCAATGGTAGGCCTGAGGGAGTGGTCGTTTCAGACGACCCTAGTTGAAGAATGATATCGATATAAAGGATAAAGGAAAAAAAACATGAAATTATCAATCATTTTGCCGGTTATCGCGGCATTGACTTTGGCTGCTTGTGGTAATTTAAGCAAGGTCAGCAAAGAAGGTACTACTGATAACCCTGTATGGCCTGATCCTGCTAAAACTACCTTCCGTCATGATGGTACTCAGCATGGTACTTGGCCGAATTGGGATAATGTCCGTCAAATCGAAGCAGGTATGAATAAAGACCAAATTTACGAATTGATCGGTCGTCCTCATTTCCAAGAAGGCTTATATGGTGTTCGTGAGTGGGATTATTTGTTCAATTACCGTGAAAATGGTGAGCATAAAACTTGTCAATACAAGATTTTGTTTGACAAAGACAAAAATGCCCAATCATTCTTCTGGTTACCAGAAGGTTGCGGTCCTAAAAAGCCTGCTCCTGAAGTAGTTCGTGAAGTGATTATTCGTGAAGTGGCTCCTGCACCTGCTACACGTATCCGCCAATAACAGTAATACTTTAATTTTAAAAATTAAAACCGAGTTTTGTTATTTTGCAAAACTCGGTTTTGTTATTTTGACTGTCTAAATAGTAGCGTAATGGGATTCTGCACAGACAGTGGTTATTCTATAATAATACCTCAAAATTTGGCTAGGAGCGTTTGTGTCATATTTTTCACAATCAAAAGAAAAGTTGGGTGATATTGGAACGTCCCGATATGTTTTAAGCATAATGAATGATAAAATACGCGTACTCTTTGCAAAAAAGAGAAAATAAGAAACGGATAGTAAACGATGAGTATTGGATTATTACGAGTTTTGGTTCAAAGCCAGGCAATCAACAACACCCAAGCAGAGCATTACAATAACATATTGAAAACGGGGCAGGAAATCTTGCCCATGCTTTTTGCGGATAAGATTATCAGCCCAAGGTCTTTGGGCGAGTTGGTTGCGCGGGTTTTTAGTTATCCGCTATTAGATTTGCATTATTATCCACGAAACAACATCGTTATGGATGTCTTAACTGAGGAGCAGATGGTTCAAAATCGCTGTATTCCGATTTTCCGTCGTGGGCGAAAGGTATATTTAGCGGTTTCAGATCCTACTCAAATTCAAAGTTTTCAAAAAATAGCTTTTGCTTCGGGAGTGACAGTTGATTTAGTAGTCGTCCCGGATGATCAGTTGGGTTCTTTGCTTGAGTGGTTGGGACAGCGTTCTACCACCATCTTAAAAGAAATTAGTGAAGAACAAGAAGCTGCCCAGCCCTCTCAGGCGCTTTATATAGACAACGAAGAGGCTGAAGATGGGCCTATTCCACGTTTTATTCACAAGACCTTATCAGATGCGCTAAATGCAGGCGCATCCGATATACATTTCGAATTTTATGAACAAATGGCTCGTGTCCGTTTTCGTGTAGATGGACAGCTAAGGGAAGTGGTTCAACCCCCTGTTGCTGTACGCGGACAGCTGGCTTCACGCATCAAAGTAATGGCGCGTTTGGACATTTCGGAAAAACGCGTACCGCAAGATGGTCGTATTCAGATTGCTTTCCATAAACACGGTCGCCCCATTGATTTTCGTGTAAGTACGTTACCTACGCTTTTTGGTGAAAAAGTGGTAATGCGTATTCTGAATTCTGATGCAGCAACTTTAAATATTGACCAACTGGGATTCGAACCCTTCCAAAAAGAAATGCTGCTTGAGGCCATTCATCGGCCTTATGGCATGGTATTGGTAACAGGTCCGACAGGCTCCGGTAAAACCGTATCACTTTATACTTGCTTGAATATTTTAAATACAGAAGACGTCAATATTTCCACCGCAGAAGACCCGGCCGAGATTAATTTGCCCGGCATCAACCAAGTCAACGTCAATGACAAACAAGGTTTGACTTTTGCTGCGGCGTTGAAATCTTTCTTGCGACAAGACCCTGACATTATCATGGTAGGTGAGATTCGGGACTTGGAAACCGCGGATATTGCCATCAAAGCGGCACAAACCGGACATATGGTGTTTTCAACGTTGCATACCAATAACGCGCCTGCGACCCTATCCCGTATGTTGAACATGGGGGTTGCCCCATTCAACATTGCCAGTTCCGTCAGCTTAATTATGGCGCAACGACTATTGCGTCGTCTGTGTTCGAGCTGTAAGCGTGAGGTTGAACGTCCTCCAGTTCCCGCATTAAAAAAAGCAGGATTTACAGATGAAGATTTAGCAAAGGATTGGAAACTCTACCGTCCTGTCGGTTGTGATAGTTGTCGTGGTAAAGGCTTCAAAGGCCGTGTCGGTGTCTACGAAGTAATGCCGATTACCGAGGAAATGCAACGTGTCATTATGAATAATGGCACGGAAGTTGATATTATGAACATGGCCTATAAAGAAGGCATGGTCGATTTACGCCGTGCAGGCTTATTAAAAGTTATGCAAGGGTTGACTTCATTAGAAGAAGTGATTGCTCACACTAACGATTAAACCATTGAATCGAAGAAACACGGGGACTTTTGTTTTCTTCATTCTTAAACATTAAACCAAGGGGTAACAAAATGGCTCAAGCAGAGCAAAAAAGAGGCTTATTCGCTCAAAAAAATAAAGGCAAACGTTTTACGTTTGAAGGTAAAAATACCAATACGGATCAATTAGTCCGAGGCGAAGTAGTCGCCAAAGACGAAGAAGAAGCGCGTAAAAAGCTCCAACGTCGCGGGATACGCCCTTTACGTATCAGTAAAGTAAAGGCAACTAAAAAGCGTCGTATTACTCAGGAAGACATCACTGTCTTTACCCGTCAACTTGCCACCATGATGAAAGCAGGTCTGCCTTTAATGCAGGCTTTTGAAATTGTCGCACGCGGACACTCCAACCCATCCATGACTGAAATGTTGATGCAAGTCCGTGCAGATGTGGAACAAGGTAGTGCATTAGGTAAATCATTTGCCAAATACCCAAAATATTTCGACCGTTTTTATTGCAATCTGATTGCGGCCGGCGAAGCTGGCGGTGTTTTGGAAAGCCTGTTGGATAAACTTGCTGTATATAAAGAGAAAACGCAAGCCATTAAGAAAAAAGTGAAAACTGCGCTGACGTACCCAATTTCTATTGTTGTTGTTGCAATAGCATTGATCTTCGTAATGATGCGTTGGGTATTACCTGAATTTGGTAAAGTTTATGCTGGAATGGGTGCTGAATTGCCTGGTTTAACCAAAATTGTTATGGATATTTCCAAAATATTCGTGGAATATGGGTGGCTGATGATTGTTATGGTTATTGCCATTTGTTTTGGTGTTTATAAACTACATGAAAAATCACCAAATTTCCAGAAACGTATAGATGCGATGGTTTTACGTTTACCAATTTTTGGTCAAATTGTCCGTAAAGCAACTATTGCTCGCTGGGCTCGTACCACTTCCACCTTGTTTGCAGCAGGCGTACCTTTGGTAGAAGTTTTAGATTCAGTAGCAGGTGCAGCCGGTAATATCCTTTATGAGGAGGCAACACAGGACATTCGTGCGAAAGTTACTCAAGGTCTTTCTTTGACTTCGAGTATGCAAAGTACGGATATGTTCCCCAATATGGTTATTCAAATGGCCGCTATTGGTGAAGAATCCGGTTCCCTTGATGATATGCTGAATAAAGCTGCAGAGTTTTACGAGGATGAAGTTGATAACTCTGTAGCACAATTATCCTCACTGATGGAGCCCATCATTATGGTAGTTTTAGGCTCCATCATCGGAACATTGTTGGTAGCAATGTATCTGCCGCTGTTTAACCTCGGTAACGTAGTAGGTTAATATGTTGGAGTCTTTGGATACATTAGCACCATTTGCTATTCCATTATCTGTCGTTGTTGGTTTGTTGATCGGAAGTTTCCTTAATGTTGTCATTTATCGCGTTCCTGTCATGATGGAACGCGGCTGGACCCAGTTTGCGAAAGAGCATTTGCAACTTGAATTAACGGAAGAAGAGCAGCAACCATTCAATTTGATGAAACCGGATTCACGCTGCCCCAAGTGTCATGCTCCGGTAAAGGCTTGGCAAAATATTCCGATTGTCAGTTATCTGATGCTTGGCGGTAAATGCGGTTCGTGTAAAACGTCCATCAGCATCCGTTATCCCTTAATCGAATTATTGACCGGTATATTGTTTGGCGTAGTGGCGTGGCAATATGGCTGGACGATGGCGGCATTCGGTGGGTTAATATTGACTGCAATATTGATTGCATTGACCTTTATCGATGCGGATACTCAATATTTACCTGACAGCCTGACCCTGCCGTTGATATGGTTAGGCTTGCTGTTTAATTTGAACGGCACATTCGTACCATTGAAATCCGCCGTCTTAGGCGCGGTTTTCGGCTATATGAGCTTATGGCTGTTGTGTTTTATCTATAAGCTTTTGACTGGAAAAATCGGTATGGGTAACGGCGATTTTAAATTGCTGGCCGCACTAGGTGCATGGCTTGGTGTCGGCATTTTACCTGTATTGGTCTTTATGGCAGCGTTAATTGGTCTGATTGGAGCGATTATCGGACGGGTTGCCAAAGGACAATATTTTGCTTTCGGTCCGAGTTTGGCTATTGCCGGCTGGATTATTCTGGTAGCTAACGAGCCGGTACATCGTGCCGTCACTTGGTGGCTGACCGAATCAGGGTTTTAATATGACTTTATGGATAGGTTTGACGGGTGGTATCGGCAGCGGGAAATCTCAAGCAGCAAAAATCTTTTCTGATTTGGGCGTCCCGCACATTGATGCCGACGCCCTGAGCCGAAACCTGACGGCGGATAACGGTATAGCATTACCGGCTATCCGCCGTCTTTTTGGCGACAAGGTTTTTCATACCCAAAACAGTCTGAACCGTGCTGCTTTGAGGGATCTGGTTTTCAGACGACCTCAAGCCAAAAAAGAATTGGAGGAGGTGTTGCTGCCTTTGATTTTAAATGAAATCAAATCGGCAAAAACCCGCTATCCTAACGCAGCATACGGCATCATCGATGTACCTTTGCTGATTGAAAATCCGGAATTTTTAGCGGCTGTCGATAGAGTGTTGGTTATCGACGTTTCTGAAGCAACCCAAATTCTTCGCGTTCAGCAAAGAAGCGGTTTGAATACAGAAGAGATCAAGCGCATTATGAACACTCAGGCCAACCGCAAAACGCGGCTGCTCTATGCAGATGATGTCTTAGAAAATGAAGGGACTTTATCTGAATTGACCAAAAAAATTCAGGACTTGCATAGGTTTTATTTGGGATATTCCGGCAACTCGAAATTTGGTACATCATTGCCCTAACGTGAAATATCTTGAACAAAAGACAAAGCATAAATGATTTGTAAGGAACAAATAATGACTGAAGTAACGATTGTGAAATGTCCGACCTGTCAAACGCCGGTGATATGGAATGAAGAGAGTAAATACCGACCTTTTTGCAGTCAACGCTGCCGATTGATTGATTTAGGCGAATGGGCGCAAGAGAAATATACGGTTGCAGCGGAAGAAGATGATGCTTTATCTGATTCAATGGTCGGAGGCTTACAATAAGCTGTATTTAATACGTTTTTGTGAGGCTATGCAGCCCCGCTTTTTTCTCCTTGGTAGGCATTTGCTTGGTAGGATGCCATTATGGTAATGGCTGTCCAAACTTATGTTTCAGACCAATGTCGGGCATTTTTCATGTCTTGTTCGATTTGTACTTTTAATTCGGCGATACTGTCGAATTTTTTTTCGTCGCGTAATTTGTGCAGAAAACGGACGTTCAGGCGTTGTCCATAAATGTTTTCATTGAAATCAAACAGATGGACTTCAAGTTTTTGGGCGCGGTTGTTGCTGACAGTAGGGTTGAATCCGAAACTTGCCACGCCGCGTTTTGTGGTGAAAGTGCCGTCTACTTCAACGACAAATACCCCGCTTAAGGCGTAATGGTGGGGAGGGAGTTGGATGTTGGCGGTGGGGGCGTTGATGGTGCGGCCGAGTTTTTTACCGTGTTTGACTTTGCCGCTTAAGGTGTAATCGTGTCCCAGCAGTTTTTTGGCATAGTCTAATCGTCCGTCAGAAAGCGCATTACGCACGGCGGTACTGCTGGTACGGATGTCTTCTACGATAACAGATGGGGTACGATCGGTTTGAATATCAGGTTGTGCTGCCAAAAGTTCGAAATCGCCACGGCGACCTGCTCCGAAACGGAAGTCATCTCCAATCAACAGATAACGCGTATTCAACGTCTTGCGTAAAAGCAGATTGATAAAGTCTTGGGCATCCATATCGGCAAATGTTTGGTTAAACCGCAGCACCCAAACTGCATCGACACAGCCGGTTTGTTCAAGCAAATTTAGTTTGGTGCGCAAAGGGCTGATACGGTAGGGCTGTTTTTTACCGGTTTGTCGGGCAAAAAATTCTTTGGGTTGTGGTTCGAAGATAACGACGACAACTGGAAGCCCCCGTGCATCGGCTTCTTGCTTGAGTTTTTGGAGAATGTGTTTGTGTCCGAGGTGCACGCCGTCGAAATTACCGATGGTAACGGCACTTCCCTGAGGGAAGTCGGGCATGCGATGCTGACCGAGCCAGATTTTCATGAGTCATTTATGCGGTTCGTAAACGGACGGGTATTGTAAACGTTCTTGGTGTTTATATAAACCACAGGTCGTCTGAATATGTTTTCAGACGACCTGTGTCGTCTTTACCACCAAAACGGCGGACGGTAAAAAGGGTAGCCCCAAGGGTCGTAATAGTTGTAATAATAGCGTGCTTCTTGGAGTTGCTGCTGGGAGATGTGGTTTTGCCATGCCATTTTGTAGCAGGCTTGGAACATGGGGTCGGAAACTTTATCTATATATTTCAAGCGGAAGGATTTTTGCTGTTCTGTCGTTTGAACGGAGCGGTTGTCCGCCAGCTCGAACTGTTTTTGTATCAATCGGGCGGTTTCGGGGTCACACTGGGCGGCCAAGTGGATTTGCAGGTTTTGTTCTTCCTGTTTTCGAGCCTGTGCGCGTGCGGCGAGTTGCTCCGGCGTGGCAGCGCAGGCAGTCAGGAAGACGAGGGTGGAGAGCGATAAAAAGCGTAATGGGTTCATGATGTTGCCCCTTTAAGGTGATGATAACCAATGTACGCTGACGGCTGGTCGAGTGCAAGGGGTAAATAGGTAAAGGTCGTCTGAAAACGGGTTTCAGACGACCTTTTTGTTTTGCCGCTTGGATGAAAAGGTTGGGTAAACAGTTTAACCTTTATTGAGTATCTGTTTGTTTTCGCCTTCGCGCCGCAGCTCTTTGGGGAGGACGAAGACGATACTTTCTTCCGCGCCTTCGCCTTCGCGTATGGTTTCGTGTCCCCATTGCTGTATGGTTTGCAGGACTTCTCTGACTAAAACTTCGGGTGCGGACGCGCCGGCGGTTACGCCGACTTTGTGTTTGCCTTCGAACCATTCGCGTTGCAGGTAGCCGGCGTTGTCGACCATATAGGCATCGACGCCGCGTTGGGCGGCGACTTCGCGCAGGCGGTTGCTGTTGGAAGAGTTGGGCGAGCCGACGACGATGACGATGTCGCATTCTTCCGCCAATTCTTTGACGGCGGTTTGGCGGTTGGTCGTGGCGTAGCAGATGTCTTCTTTGTGCGGGTTGCGGATGTTGGGGAAACGGGCGTTCAGCGCGGCGATGATGTCTTTGGTTTCATCGACGGACAGGGTGGTTTGGCTGACGTAGGCGAGTTTGTCGGGGTTTTTGACTTGCAGCCCGGCGACGTCTTCAACGGTTTCGACCAGCAGCATCCTGCCGGGCGGAAGCTGTCCCATGGTGCCTTCGACTTCGACGTGGCCTTTGTGTCCGATCATGATGATTTCGCAATCTTGCGCGTCGAGGCGGGCGACTTCTTTGTGGACTTTGGTCACGAGCGGGCAGGTGGCATCAAATACGCGGAACCCGCGTTCGGCGGCTTCCTGCTGAACGGCTTTGGAGACGCCGTGTGCCGAGTAAATCAGGATGGCGCCTTTGGGTACGTCGGCGAGGTCTTCGATGAATACCGCGCCTTTTTCGCGCAGGTTGTCGACGACGAATTTGTTGTGGACGACTTCGTGGCGGACGTAAACCGGTGCGCCGAATTCTTCCAGCGCGCGCTCGACGATGCTGATGGCGCGGTCAACGCCGGCGCAGAAACCGCGCGGGTTGGCAAGGATGATGGTTTTTTGGGTCATATGTATGGTCCGGATTTCAGACGACCTTATGGGTTGTCGGTTGTTGTTTCCTCGGTTGGTTTGGGTTGTTTTTTGTGGAACAGTCCGTCCAAAACCAATAAAACGGCACCGACGCAGATAAAGCTGTCGGCAACATTAAACGCGGGATAATACCAATCCTTCCAGTAAAACAGTAGGAAATCAACGACATGACCATGAATCAAGCGGTCGATGGCATTGCCGAGCGCGCCGCCGATAATCATGGCCGCGCCGATTTTGCCCGAAAGGCGGAACTCGTCGCGCAGGATGGCGCGGGCGAGATAGGCGCTGATGACGAGTGCCAGCCCTAAGAAAAAGAATTTCTGCCAGCCGCCTTGGTCGGCAAGGAAACTGAACGCCGCGCCGGGGTTGTAGGCAAGGGTCAGGTCGAATAAGGAAGGGATGATGTTGAGTCGCTCGCCTTCTTGGAAGTGGGCGAGGATTTCCCATTTGGTCAGTTGGTCAAGCGCGATGCCGGTCAGCGCGATCAGCAGGTAGGCGGTTTTTTTGGAAAGGGAGGAAGACATTTGGTTGAAGCTGCCTGAATAAAAACAAAGCGGCTATTTTACCCGAAAGCGCAAAAGCCGTGTTTCAAAAGGTCTTCTGAAAACCTTTTATTACAGGCAAGGCGCAGGGTTTTGCAGGGTTATCGCAAAACCGCGTAAACGCTGCGCGCAAAAACACTGTCATACGTAAAACAAGGTTTATTTGCTTGATAGGGTGTTGCCTTGCCGATAACATGGCGGCGTTTTTATATGCCTTCCCCGAAAGGATACAGTATGGCTAAAACAAAATCTTTATTGGCAACCGGTATTTTGGCGCTTTTCTCCGCCACCGCCTTCGCAGCCCCGCTTCCTGCCGAAATTTACCTTCCCGCAGGCGCGCATACGGTTAAAGCCGATCGTCAGGGCAACGGCGAATTCGAATACGAAGCCGAGCTGCCCGCACGCGGCAACCCGATTCCGTCTTTGGCGAAAAAAGTCATCGCCCACGCGCGCAGCAAAGGTTTTCAAGTGGTCGAATCTGAAATCAAACACGACGATGCCGATTTGAAATTCAAACGTGGCAGACAAGAATTGGACGTGTCCATCGAAAACAAAGGACACGGTCGCATCGAATACAAAGCTGATTTAGACTTGGACAAACGCTAAATCGACACATACCGCAAAGGTCGTCTGAAAAGAGGTTTCAGACGACCTTTTTGCATGGCGGCGTTAATAATCGTTTATGGTTTTTATAGTGGATTAACTTTAAACCAGTACGGCGTTGCCTCGCCCTTAGCTCAAAGAGAACGATTCTCTAAGGTGCTGAAGCACCAAGTGAATCGGTTCCGTACTATCTGTACTGTCTGCGGCTTCGTCGCCTTGTCCTGATTTAAAATACAACATTTGCTTTATCCGTGAAAACCGCTTAGAAGAAAATACAGGTCGTCTGAAACCTCTTTTCAGACGACCTTTGCATAGGATTGGACAAACGGCATTCAAGCAGCAGGGTAGGGTGGATTCGCGTCGAATCAAAATAAAGCCAAATCATGCCGTATCGTTTTATTTGCCACCGCAATATTTTGTTTTACTGTAAAACACGGTAAAATCCGCGCTCAAAACAATATAAAGCAAAACCATGCCCGAAAGCACCAAAATGCCCGATATGGTTTCGCCTCAAATAAAAAACGCAGATTCATGCACCATTGCAACCCAAACGTCTTACGAAATCATGAAAACACTCTTACTCCTCTCCCTGCTCGCCGTGTCCGCAGCAGAAGCCGCCGATGTGCCGTCCGAGCCTCAAAACCAGCCTGCCCCCGAGTTGCAGGTCAAAACGGCAGAACCTGCCCCCGTCGAAGCAGAAGCGGCCAAACCTGCCGCCGAAACGTCGTCTGAAAAAGTCGTCAACGTCGATGCCAAAACCCTGCTCGACAATCCCCAATTGCTTTCCCGCGCCATGTATTCCGCCGTTGTTTCACGCAACATCGCGGGCATCAAAGTCGTCCTGCCGATTTACGAACAATGGCCGGGACACGATAAAAACATGGCGCTCTACGCACGCGGACTGGTTGCCCAAAACGACGGCAAAATGAAAGAAGCCATCGGGTATTACCGTCAATTTATCGCCGAAACCCCCGATGCCCCCGTCGTCCGCTGGCAGCTTGCCATCGCTTTGTTTGAAGACAAGCAAAACGAAGCAGCCGCCGACCAGTTTGACAAACTCAAAACAGAAGCCAATCTGCCCGAGCCGTTCGTCAAAGGCATCGAATCCTACCGCAAAGCATTGCGCGAGCGCGATTCGTGGAAATTCAATGCCGGCTTGAGCGTTACCCGCGAACAAAACATCAACCAAGCCCCCAGCCGCCGCACATACGGCAACTGGACCTTCCCCGATCCTATCGACGCCACCGCCATCAACTACCAACTCGGCGCAGAGAAAAAATGGTCGCTGCCCAAAGGCTGGTACGTTACG
Source organism: Neisseria sp. HMSC055H02 (assembly GCF_001813335.1). NCBI lineage: Bacteria > Pseudomonadati > Pseudomonadota > Betaproteobacteria > Neisseriales > Neisseriaceae > Neisseria > Neisseria sp. HMSC055H02. Next base: position 151,219 of record NZ_KV812117.1, read on the forward strand.
GCAGGCGCGGACAATTACGGCAAAATTTATCCCGAACAAACCAAGTATAACGACGTGACCACTCGCTTCTCAGTGGGCGCAGGCTACGCCGACCAGCGCAACGACATCGGCTTGACCCCGTTCCACGAACGCCGTTTCTACGGCAACGATCCTTACACCTATTCCAGCGGTGCGCGCCTGCACATCAACCGCTGGTGGCAGCCTAAACTGCAAACCTTGAGCGCCGTTGAAATGGGTCGTCTGAAAAACACCCGCCGCGCCCGTTCCGACAACAACAACCGCCTTCTGAGCAATTCCGTCGTCTATTACCGAAACGCCCGCCAATATTGGGTCGGCGGTTTCGACATCTATCAGGAACGCAATAAAGAAGATACAACCGACAACTTCGACCGTTATAGCCTCCGTACCGCATGGGGGCAGGAATGGGGCAAAGGATTGTCCACCATGTTGCGGCTGAGTGCGGCGCAACGCCGTTATCAAACGCCTAGTCTTTTGAGCGGTCAGGAAAACCGTCGCGATAAAGAAGCGGATATTTCGCTCGCCGTGTGGCACCGCGCTTTCCATTTCAAAGGCATTACCCCGCGCCTGACCGTCGCCCATCACAAAACATGGAGCAACGACAAATATAATGAATACGGCAAAACCAGAATGTTTGTCGAGTTCAGCAAAACGTTCTGATTGTGTTTGGTTTGAATAATAAAAGGTCGTCTGAAATTTTTCAGACGACCTTTAACTTTTTTATTTGCGTAAGGGCGGATTGTGTAAATTTTTGGAAGAATAAATCTAAAGTTATATTTCGATAGTTTACATTGTTGTTTACCTAGCATTTTATTTTCAAAAGGATTTTGAAAATATGGTTGGCTGAATAGGGTGTAACAGCTGCTTGAAGATTCGGAAACAGGGTAGGGCGGTCGGTTATTTTGACTGGTTTGGGGCGGGGTTTTCACTTACAATCAAACAAGGTTTACGTATGGCAACATTTCTCCGTTCAATGTCAGGATGGGTCGCAGACGTTTTCTGTTCGACTTCGTGGCATTGTTCGGGCGTGTTTGTTCGGGCTTTTGCCTGTAAGAAAAACAAGGAAAAACAATGCGCCACTTACCAATTTTATCCCTCATCTTATTCCCCACTTTGTCGCACGCCGCCGATTTTGACGGCGCGTCGCTCAGTCTGTTTTGGGGTGCGCCGTTCGCGTTGATTCTTTTGTCTATTGCGTTGGGGCCGCTCTTTTTTGCGCATACTTGGCATCACCATTTTGGCAAGATTACCGCGTTTTGGACGCTGCTGTTTCTAGTTCCGTTTGCCGCTGTGTTCGGTTTCGGCGCGGTCGTTCATACGGTCGCTCATGCGCTGGTTGAGGAATATATTCCGTTTATCCTGCTGCTTTTGGCTTTGTATACGATTTCGGGCGGGATTTTGGTTTGGGGTAAGCTGCACGGTACGCCTGCGTTGAATACCGGATTGTTGGCGGCGGGTACGGTGATGGCTTCCTTTATGGGAACGACCGGTGCGGCAATGTTGATGATTCGTCCGCTGCTGAAGGCAAACCATTATCGCAAGAAAAAGGTGCATGTTGTTGTATTTTTTATCTTTTTGGTGGCAAATATTGGCGGCGGTCTGACGCCGTTGGGCGATCCTCCGTTGTTTCTGGGTTTCTTGAAGGGCGTGGATTTCATGTGGACGGTGAAACACATGTTGATGCCCGTATTGATCAGTACGGTGGTGTTGTTGCTGGTGTTTTATATTATCGACAGCCGCTATCACGCGCGTGAAGCCAATGAGGAGCAGATTCAGCAGGAAGAGGAAGTCGAGGAAGATTTGCGGATTGCCGGTAAATGGAATTTCTTGCTGCTGGCGGGCGTGGTCGGTTCGGTTTTGCTGTCCGGTTTGTGGAAGCCCGACCATCCTGGATTCGAAATCTTGGGCAGCCACTATGCGTTGCAAAATTTGGTGCGCGATGTGATTTTGCTGGTGTTGACCATTGTTTCGCTGCTGATTACGCCTAAGCAGGTTAGGGCGGGTAATGAATTCAATTTCGACCCGATTGCCGAAGTGGGCAAACTGTTTTTAGGTATTTTCATCACGATTTCTCCTGTCTTGGCAATTTTGAAGGCAGGCGAAGCGGGTGCGCTGGGCGCGGTGGTATCGTTGGTGCATGATGCTTCGGGTAATCCGATTAATACGATGTATTTCTGGATGAGCGGTTTGTTGTCCGCCTTTTTGGATAATGCGCCGACTTATTTGGTGTTCTTCAATATGGCGGGCGGCGATGCTCAGGCTCTGATGACGGGGCATTTGTTCCATTCGCTGTTGGCCATATCCATGGGTTCGGTGTTTATGGGTGCGCTCACTTATATCGGTAATGCGCCGAACTTTATGGTTAAGGCGATTGCTGAGCAACGCGGTATCCCGATGCCGACTTTCTTTGGTTATATGATGTGGTCGGTAGGGGTATTGATTCCGCTGTTTATATTGCACACGCTGATTTTCTTTGTTTGGCAGTTGTTCTGATACTTGCCTGCCCTTAAAAGGTCGTCTGAAAACCTGATTCTTGTGATTCGGTTTTCAGACGACCTTTTTGTATTCTGCCGCTTGTTTTGAAGAGATTAATTTTTGGCATCAATATGTTGTGCTTTTATTGAGGACTTATTTCTCGCGGGATATGGGACAGAAGGCTGGAAAAAATCTGCGTAAATCTGACATAAAGCGGGCTGTTCCTGCTAAAATCGAACACTTTACAGTTTTCATTTAATTGTTGTTTTCCGTAAGTAAGGCTTTACTTTCAGACGACCTCTCCCGCGCTTTCCCGTTTCAAACGTCGTCTGAAAAGTTGGATCATTTTATTCTGTTTAACTCATCACAAGTAATGCAAACCTATGATTAAAATCAAAAAAGGCCTAGACCTGCCCATCGCGGGCAGACCGGAGCAAGCCGTTTACGACGGTCCGGCCATTACCGAAGTCGCGTTGCTTGGCGAAGAATATGCCGGTATGCGCCCCTCGATGAAAGTCAAGGAAGGCGATGCCGTCAAAAAAGGCCAAGTGCTGTTTGAAGACAAGAAAAATCCGGGCGTGGTGTTTACTGCGCCGGCTTCCGGCAAAATCGCTGCGATTCACCGCGGCGAAAAACGTGTGCTTCAGTCGGTTGTGATTGCCGTTGAGGGCGATGACGAAATCGAGTTCGAACGCTACGCGCCCGATGCGTCGGCAAACTTAAGCGGCGAAGAGGTGCGCCGCAATCTGATTCAATCCGGTTTGTGGACTGCGCTGCGCACTCGTCCGTTCAGCAAAATCCCCGCCGTCGATGCCGAGCCGTTCGCCATTTTCGTCAATGCGATGGACACCAATCCGCTGGCGGCAGACCCTGTGGTCGTTATCAAAGAAGCCGCCGAGGATTTCAGACGAGGTTTGCTGGTGTTGAGCCGTCTGACCGAACGCAAAATCCATGTTTGTAAAGCAGCCGGTGCGGACGTGCCGTCTGAAAACGCCGCCAACATTGAAACGCACGAATTCGGCGGCCCTCATCCCGCTGGTTTGAGCGGTACGCACATTCATTTCATCGAGCCTGTCGGCGCGAATAAAACCGTTTGGACCATCAATTATCAAGACGTGATTGCCATCGGACGTTTGTTTGTAACAGGTCGTCTGAATGCCGAGCGCGTGGTTGCCTTGGGCGGGCCGCAAGTCAACAAACCACGCCTCTTGCGTACCGTTTTGGGTGCGAAAGTGTCGCAAATCACCGCCGGCGAATTGGTTGACGCGGACAACCGCGTGATTTCCGGTTCGGTATTGAACGGCGCAATTGCACAAGGCGCGCATGATTATTTGGGACGCTACCACAATCAGATTTCCGTTATCGAAGAAGGCCGCAGCAAAGAGCTGTTCGGCTGGGTTGCGCCGCAGCCGGATAAATACTCGATTACGCGTACGACCCTCGGTCATTTCCTGAAAAACAAACTCTTCAAGTTCACGACAGCCGTCAACGGCGGCGACCGCGCTATGGTTCCCATCGGTACTTACGAGCGCGTGATGCCGCTGGACATCCTGCCTACCTTGCTTCTGCGCGATTTAATCGTCGGCGATACCGACAGCGCGCAGGCTTTGGGTTGCTTGGAATTGGACGAAGAAGACCTCGCTTTGTGCAGCTTTGTCTGCCCGGGTAAATACGAATACGGCCCGCTGTTGCGCAAGGTGCTGGAAACCATTGAGAAGGAAGGCTGATTATGGGCTTGAAACATTTTCTGGAAAAAATCGAACCGCACTTCCTGCCGGGCGGCAAGCATGAAAAATGGTATGCCCTCTATGAAGCTGCGGCGACGATTTTCTATACATCCGGCGCGGTAACGCGCAAAGCGGCGCACGTCCGCGACGCGCTTGACTCCAAACGCATGATGATTTTGGTGTGGCTGGCTTTGTTCCCCGCCATGTTTTACGGTATGTACAACGTCGGCGCGCAGGCATTCGGTGCGTTGACGCCTGATTTGCTGCAACAAAGCATCGCCAACGATTGGCATTACGCCCTTGCCAACGCCTTGGGCATCAATATGTCGTCTGAAGCGGGCGTGTTGGGCAAAATGCTGTTCGGCGCGATTTACTTCCTGCCGATTTACGCGACCGTATTTGCCGTCGGCGGTTTCTGGGAAGTTTTGTTCGCCACCGTGCGTAAACATGAAATCAACGAAGGTTTCTTCGTTACTTCGATTTTGTTTGCCTTAATCGTTCCGCCTACGCTGCCGCTGTGGCAGGCTGCCTTGGGTATTACCTTCGGCGTGGTGGTTGCGAAAGAGGTGTTCGGCGGTACGGGTAAAAATTTTATGAACCCCGCACTGGCAGGCCGTGCCTTCTTGTTCTTCGCCTATCCTGCGAATATTACCGGCGACACCGTTTGGACGGCGGTTGACGGCTATTCCGGCGCAACTGCGCTGGCGCAATGGGCGGCAAATGGTTCAGAAGGCCTGAAAAATGCCGTTACCAATCAATCCATCACTTGGATGGATGCGTTTATCGGTAACTTGCCCGGTTCTATCGGCGAAGTATCCACTTTGGCGCTTTTAATCGGCGGCGCGTTTATCGTGTTTGCACGCATCGCTTCTTGGCGCATTATTGCCGGCGTGATGATCGGTATGATTGCCATGTCTTCGCTGTTTAATGTTATCGGTTCGGACACCAATCCGATGTTCAGCATGCCTTGGTACTGGCATCTGGTCGTCGGCGGCTTCGCCATCGGTATGCTGTTTATGGCGACCGACCCTGTTTCCGCTTCATTTACCAATGTCGGCAAATGGTGGTACGGCGCGCTAATCGGCGTGATGTGCGTGTTAATCCGCGTGGTCAATCCGGCTTACCCTGAAGGCATGATGTTGGCGATTCTGTTTGCCAACCTGTTTGCCCCGATTTTCGACTATTTCGTCGCACAAGCGAACATCAAACGCAGAAAGGCGCGCAGCAATGGCTAAGAAATTCGATAAAGACAGCTTCAGCGGCACGCTGATTGTGGTTTTGGCGGTCAGCCTGATTTGCTCGGTCATCGTGGCGGGCGCGGTTGTCGGCTTGAAACCGGTGCAGGAAAAGCAAAAGGTTCAGGATAAGCAAAGCTACATCCTGAGCGTTGCCGGTTTGCTCGATAAGAATACCGACATCAGCAAAACCTTTGCCGACCGCATCGAACAACGCGTGGTCGATTTGGCGACCGGCGAATATGTGAAAGACGCGCCGAAAGATTTCAGCGCGCGCGTTGCCGCCAAAGACCCTGCGCAAAGCATCCAAATCAAACCTGAAGACGATTTGGCAGGCATCAAAAGCCGCGCTAAATACACCGAAGTTTATTTGGTAAAAGGCGATGACGGCAAAGTCAGCCAAATCATCCTGCCTATGCACGGCAACGGTTTGTGGTCAGTCATGTACGGCTTCGTCGCCATCCAACCTGACGGAAACACCATCAACGGCATCACTTACTACGATCAAGGCGAAACTCCGGGCTTGGGCGGCGAAATCGGCAATCCGTTGTGGCAACAAAAATTCGTCGGCAAAAAACTCTTTAACGAACAAGGCAAACTTGCCCTGCACGTCGGCAAAGGCGCGAGTTCCGATAAAGAACACGGCGTAGATGCACTCTCCGGCGCATCGCTGACTTCCAAAGGCGTACAAGGCTCGTTCGACTACTGGTTCGGCGAAAACGGCTATATCCCCTACCTGAACAAATTGAAATCAGCAGGAGCACAATAATGGCTGATATGAAACGCTTGAAACATTTAATGTTTTCACCCTTTATCGATAACAACCCGATTGCCTTGCAGGTTTTGGGTATTTGTTCGGCGCTGGCGGTTACCACCAAACTTCAGACGGCCATCGTGATGGGTATTTCCGTCAGTTTGGTAACCGGTTTTTCCAGCTTCTTCATCTCGCTGGTGCGCAACTACATCCCGAACAGCATCCGCATTATCGTGCAGATGGCGATTGTCGCGTCGCTGGTTACGCTGGTTGACCAATTGTTGCAGGCCTATGCCTACGAATTGTCCAAACAGCTCTCCGTATTCGTCGGTCTGATTATTACCAACTGTATCGTGATGGGTCGTGCCGAAGCCTTCGCCATGAAAGAGCCGCCGCTGGAAAGCTTGGTGGACGGTATCGGTCAGGGCGCGGGTTACGGTATGTTGCTGATTATTATCGCCAGCATCCGTGAATTGATCGGTTCGGGCAAACTCTTTGGTTACACCATTTTCCAAACCGTACAGGATGGCGGCTGGTATCAAACCAACGGCCTCTTTCTGCTGGCACCGAGCGCGTTCTTCATCATCGGCTTTTTGATTTGGGGTTTGCGTACTTGGAAACCCGAACAGGCGGAGAAATAAGACATGGAACACTACTTAAGCCTTTTTGTGAAATCCGTCTTCATTGAAAACATGGCGCTGTCCTTCTTCTTGGGCATGTGTACTTTCTTGGCGGTATCGAAAAAAGTATCCACCGCATTCGGCTTGGGCGTTGCCGTTACCTTCGTACTCGGTCTGTCCGTCCCTGCCAACCAGCTCGTTTACTCGCTGCTCAAAGACGGCGCGATTGTCGAAGGCGTAGATTTGACTTTCCTGAAATTCATCACCTTCATCGGCGTGATTGCAGCTTTGGTGCAGATTTTGGAAATGTTCTTGGACAAATTCTTCCCCGCCCTCTATAACGCGTTGGGTATTTACCTGCCGCTGATTACCGTAAACTGCGCGATTTTCGGTGCCGTTTCGTTTATGGCGCAACGCGAATACAACTTCGGCGAATCCGTCGTGTATGGTTTCGGTGCAGGCTTGGGCTGGATGTTGGCGATTGTCGCTTTGGCGGGCATTACCGAAAAAATGAAATATTCGGACGCACCCAAAGGCCTCAAAGGACTGGGTATCACCTTCATCTCCGCCGGCCTGATGGCGATGGCGTTTATGTCGTTCTCCGGCATCCAGTTATAAGAAAGGATTCGGCATGGAAATTATTTTAGGTATCGTGATGTTTACCGTCATCGTCTTGGCTTTGGCACTGATGATTCTGTTTGCCAAATCCAAGCTGGTGAGCGAGGGCGACATCACCATCAAAGTCAATGATGAAAAAGAGCTGACTATGCCCGCCGGCGGCAAACTGTTGGGTGCACTTGCCAGTCAAGGCATCTTCGTTCCCTCCGCCTGCGGTGGAGGTGGTTCGTGCGGACAATGCCGCGTTGTCGTGAAAAGCGGCGGCGGCGACATTCTGCCGACCGAGTTGTCCCATATCAGCAAACGCGAAGCACGCGAAGGCTGCCGTCTGTCTTGTCAGGTCAACGTCAAAACCGACATGGACATCGAAGTGCCGGAAGAAGTGTTCGGCGTGAAAAAATGGGAATGCACCGTCATCTCCAACGACAATAAAGCCACGTTCATTAAAGAACTCAAGCTTGCCATTCCCGAAGGCGAAGAAGTTCCCTTCCGCGCCGGCGGCTACATCCAAATCGAAGCCCCGCCGCATACCGTCGCCTACAAAGATTTCGACATTCCTAAGGAATATCATGAAGACTGGGACAAATACAATCTGTGGCAATACGTTTCCAAAGTAGACGAGCCGATTTTGCGCGCTTACTCCATGGCTTCATATCCAGAAGAAAAAGGCATCATCATGCTGAACGTGCGTATCGCCACGCCGCCTCCGCGCGTACCCGATGCGCCTCCTGGACAAATGTCGTCTTACATCTGGTCGCTCAAACCTGGCGACAAAGTAACCATCTCTGGCCCGTTCGGCGAATTCTTCGCCAAAGACACCGATGCCGAAATGGTATTCATCGGCGGCGGTGCAGGTATGGCGCCGATGCGCTCCCACATTTTTGACCAGTTGAAACGTTTGAACTCCAAACGCAAAATCACCTTCTGGTACGGCGCACGTTCCAAACGTGAAATGTTCTATGTTGAAGACTTCGACCAACTCGCGGCAGAGTTCCCGAACTTCACATGGCACGTCGCCTTGTCCGACCCGCTGCCGGAAGACAACTGGGACGGTTACACAGGCTTCATCCACAACGTGGTTTACGAAAACCATCTGAAAAACCACGAAGCCCCCGAAGACTGCGAATTCTATATGTGCGGCCCTCCGATCATGAACCAATCCGTCATCAAAATGCTCAAAGACTTGGGCGTGGAAGATGAAAACATCCTCTTGGATGACTTCGGCGGTTAAAATTTGACCTCAAATGCAAAAGGAAGAAACCTCGGTTTTTTCCTTTTTTTGTTTAGATTAAAGATGAAGGTCGTCTGAAAACAGGGAAACGGGTTTCGTTAAAATTTTCAGACGACCTTTGGACTTTTCAGAAAAATAGCATTGTTCTCACTTATTTTGAGAATTATTTTGCTATATTGTTCATGATGAACGATTCAGACGAGCTGCAAGATGTTTGACAATGTTATCTGCTGCTTGACGTTTATCTGTTTCTGGAAATGAAATCTCATTTTCGTCATCAATAATGGTGATTTGATTAGTCGTTTTTCCCATTGACTGGGAAATTTGATTTGCAACCAGCATAGGGATATTTTTTCTGATTCTTTTGACTCTGGCATATTCTAGGACGCGTTCGCTTTCAGCGGCAAACCCGACACAGAAGGGAGTGTTAGGCAAAGAAGCAATGGAAGCGAGAATATCAGGGTTTTCCGTTAATTCGATAACAGGAACTTTACCGGAACCATCTTTTTTTATTTTTTGGGAACTGCTATTTTTCACCTTATAGTCAGCAACAGCTGCAACGGAGATAAATACATCTTGGTTGGTAATATGATTGTGAACAGCGCGGAACATTTCTTCAGCGCTTACGGCTTGTTCTGTATGTAAAAGTCCGGTCGGAATAGTAGTTTGGAGTTGTCCATAAATTAAAGTTACTTTAGCCCCTGCAGCCCTGCATGCCCGTGCTAAAGCTGTACCCATCTGTCCGCTAGAGATGTTTGTAATACCGCGTACAGGGTCGATGGCTTCAAACGTTGCTCCGGCTGTGATTAAAATACGTTTGCCTAATAAGATTTTGGGTATCCATAAGTCGGAAATTAAATCAGCCAAATCAGCTGCTTCAAGCATTCGGCCAAGTCCAATTTCCCCACAGGCCTGTTCGCCATACGCCGGCTGGAAGACAGTAATACCGTCTGAACGTAGTTGTTCGATATTGCGTAGATTGGCAGGATTGTTCCACATCTCTACATTCATGGCGGGAGCAACTGCTAAAGGACATTTCCGTGCGGCAACAAGATTGGTCAGGAGGTTATCCGCAATGCCATAGGAAATTTTTGCAATCGTATTGGCTGTTGCCGGTGCAATGACCAACGCATCTGCCTCACGTGTTAAATTAATATGAGCCATGCCATTTCCTAAGCCATTTTCATGCGTATCTGTTAGAACAGGATTTCCGCTTAAGGCCTGAAAAGTCAGTGGTGAAATAAATTCGGTTGATGCTGTGCTCATTACCACACTGACTGAATGTCCCTGTTTTTTCAACAAGCGTACCAACTCACAAGACTTATAAGCGGCAATACCGCCACTAATACCCAGCAGAATATGTTTACTCATGATTAAAATACATGTTCAAAATATGTTTATACTAACATGGATAAAGAATAAACAAGTAATTTTGAGGAAGACCTATATATGTCAACGAGGTGATGTAATATTCAGGAGGGTAAATATTTTCTGAATGAGCAAGATTGGTAAAACATGATGTGAAATTGAACACCAAAGGTCGTCTGAAAACTATGAACTGCACCCCAAAAGTTGGACATCCCC